>CAYZIX010000007.1:64225-65511 GCA_964478395.1 uncultured Candidatus Solibacter sp. | reverse complement strand
GATCTGGAAGTCATCCAAGCTTCCGGACGAGGCACGTCAGTTCCTCCAGGCGCGAGCCCCTGCATGTACACCTGCAGAGCCCGAGCCCAAGGAGAAGAAGAAATGAGATAGCGTGCCGGAAATGGCCGAACGGGCCGAACGGGCCAGCCGTGTTCATGGAAAACGCCAACCGGTCGTATCAGGCAGTTCCCGACCCTAGAGAGGCTGGCGAGTGCCATTGGCTGATACCGCTGGGGCATCCGAGGGCTCGACACGGAAGGCAGGGGGCTGTCGGATCAGGAGGTTCAACGAGTGCTGGCACCTGACACATCACAAGTCTCCCGCAAGATCCCATTGAAAGAAAAACCGATGGCCAGATACAGGTAGAATCTGCTTCATGAGCGTTGCTTTCTGGAGAGTATTCTTCGTGATGGCGCTTGCGAGTAGTTTTCATTCGGTCGCGAGTCCATTGGAGAATACCGGCTGTTCAGTTCTCGTGCGCGCATTCGAGGCGACAGGACTTCGAATTCGTGAGTTTGCTCTACTTGTAGACGAAAGGGATGTTCCAGTCGGCCCCAATGGCGCCGTAAATGTTTCCTGTGGACTTCACTCATTCACCGCGAAGGCCACGAACCTGTCAGCGCACACAGTTACGGTCGCCGTTAAGAACCCAAACCAAGTTGTCGTCCTGGGAATGCGCTTATTACCGATAAGCGCGGACGAGCCCCCCTTCACGCATCAAGGACGAATTGACGGATATGCAGCGATGAGCCGGTGCCGTGTTGTTCGCTTCATACCGATTGTTCCATTCGGACAGTCGCTTGATACCCTTGTGTCGACGTCGGGGACTTTTGTGCTGGAGGATTACCGTGGAGGCAAGTACGTTGTAGTCCTCCTCGGCGAAGACGGACCGTGCGGGAGTTCATTGATCACGTTGCCGCCGCCCCACGGTGAGAAGATCAGCGTTCGACTACAGCCGTGAGGGCGAGAGGTGGCGATACACGAAGGCATCATCAGCCGGCTGAAGTCGGTGACGAACGAAGGCGTGACGGAGAGCACCTACATTTTCGCCAGCTATGGGCGGCCGCGGGCAGTGAGGGAACGGGAGGGAACGATGTCGTGGCGCGAGTACCTGCGTTGGCACGTGGTGAATTCCATCGCTGACGATTGCGAGTCCATCAACAGCTTCCACGAGGAGATGTGCCAACGGACTCTGGCGGCGAAGGGCGTGGCGCCGACGGTGGAGGAGGTGCTCGACATCCTGGCCGAACTGGTGGATGCGGGCAACGCCAAGGCTGTCCGCATGA
>CAYZIX010000007.1:59738-64125 GCA_964478395.1 uncultured Candidatus Solibacter sp. | reverse complement strand
GACCTGCGTTCGGTGCCTGGCAGAGAAGGGCTTCGTCGTGACACGCCCGGCGCTATGGGATGCGCTGGCGCGTCTGCTGGAGGCCGGATCCGTTTACGCATATCGAAAGACCGAACGGGGATATGAGCGCACCGAGAGTTGGGTGAGCGGAGATCAGCTTTCCGATTTCTGGTTTCTGGGCAGCGGAGGAACTGACGCGGGGCGTTGCGCCGGGAAGTGAAACGGGCAATCCTTTCCTCATAAGGAGGCGGGGATGGCCGACAGTTTTTCCAAAACAGTAAGAATTGGCGACAGCGGGACCGACGTGAAGCTGGCGCAGGAGTGGCTGACGTATCACGATTTCGCAACTGTAATTGACGGCATTTTCGGACCGGCGACGGAGGCGTGCGTCAAAGGCTTCCAGGAAAAGATCGGGCAGGGCGAGCCGGGAGTGGTGGACGAGGCAACGCAGGGGGCACTGCTCGAACCGATTCAGAAGGTGCAGGCCAGGATTCCGGCCGACAACCGCCCGCTGGGCGAGATGGTGGTGGCCTACGCGCGGCAACACCTGGCCGAACATCCGGTGGAGATTGGCGGGCAGAACGCGGGTCCGTGGGTGCGGCTCTACATGAGCGGCAACGAGGGCGTGGCGTGGCCGTGGTGCGCGGGCTTCGCGACGTTTGTGCTGCGGCAGGCTGCCAAGACGCTGGGTGTCGAGCCGCCGCATCCGTATGCCTTCGGCTGTGACTATCTGGCCGGCGTGGCGCAGGGCAATGGACGGCTGCTGCGGCCGAAGAACGCGGCGGAGCTGACGGCGGTGAAGCCGGGCGACCTGTTCCTGGTGCGCAAGGGCGCGAATCACTGGGCGCACATCGGAGTTGTCGAGGCGATTGAGGACGCGGTGATCGTAACGATTGAAGGCAACACGAATGACAGCGGGTCGGCCGAGGGCTATGAGGTGTGCCGGAGGCGCCGCGCCATCGCGGACAAGGATTATCTGGTGGTGTAGGTTGCTCGGTTTTAGATGGCCGGAGAAGACGGGCAGCCGCTCCGTTGAAGTCGCGAGCCAAGTCGCTGAAAAGATGTGCGTCAGCTCCCTCACGGTCGCTGCTCGTTGACACGCCAAACACGCGCGCCACAGCTTGCTTACGCGCGCTGCTCGTTGGGGGCACCGGAGGTTAACTCCTTCCCTACTCCAGGCCGGCCTGTTTGAGCATGGCGAGGAACTGGCGCTCCGTGCGGCGGTCCATGGCCTGGGCGACGAGTTTGCCGGCGCGGTTGTAGACAAACGTCTTGGGGATGCCTTCGACGCCGAGCGCCTCGTTCACCTTGCGACCGGGGTCGAGCAGAATGGGGAACGTGTACTTGCCGGCGACGAAGGGCTGGACTTTGGCGGCATCTTCGTCGGAGATGGCAAGGATCACGAGGCCCTTGGACTTGAAGCGCTGATAGAGTGCCTCCATGTCGGGCATCTCGCGGCGGCAGGGCGGGCACCAGGTGGCCCAGAAGTTGACGACCACCACTTTGCCACGCAACTGCTTCAGCGACCATGCCGTGCCGTTGAGGTCGGTGAGGGTAAAGTCGGCCTGCTGGCGGCGCGCATCGTCAGCGGCAAACTTTGCCATGGCGGCGCGAAAGGCCTCGTTGTCGAGCGATGCGCGGCAGCCTTCGTAATGGACGAGACGCGCGAGCGACTCGGCCAGACGGGCGTTGGGCGAGGCGCGGAGTACGTCCGTCATGGTGCCGGCGACGGTCTGCAAAGTGGCGGCACCGGCGTCGCCTTCGGTGACGAGATTGCCGAGATTGCCGATCAACGCCGTCTTACCGGGAGACGGCGGCAACTGCTGGACCTGGTGCGCAAGCCGGCCGACGCTGGTGGTCCAATCCGCGTCGTTCAGGCTGCGTAGTTTACGCATTTCGCTGGAGATAGCCTGCTCGGCGGGTGTTAGCACAGGCCGGTTCTGTCCTGAGAGCGCGGCAAACGATAGCGCGGCAACGATCAAACATTGGCGAACCATAAGCATCACGTTAGCGCATGATGATGGACCAACGGGGAGCCTGTATAATTGGCATAACTTTTTCGGCGGGCCGCAGCATCCGGCGGGAGGCGACGATGACCGGAACAGACGGAGGAGCACCGTGACACCAAGTGAGCGCCAGCAAGGCCTCTTTCATGCGCCAAGGCTGGTTTGGAATGCGCTGGCGCGCGGCCGCTACGAGTTTCTTTACGACCGCATGCCGATGACGGCGGCAGGCATGCCGATGACAAAGCGGCTGAACCTCGTGAAGGCGGGCGTCAATTTGCTGCACCGCAAATTGTGGCCGTGGGCGATGCCGCTGCACATGCAGTTTGAACTCACCAATTACTGCAATTTGCGTTGTCCGCTCTGCCCGACCGGAACGCGGATGGTGGAGCGCAAGGCGCAGGCCATGGATGTGGCCCTCTTTGAGCAGGTCATGCGGGAGGTGGGGCCGTACCTTCTGACCACGAGTCTATGGGGCTGGGGAGAGCCGCTGCTGCATCCGAGGTTAAAAGAAATCCTGCGCGCGGCGCGGGGCCATGGTGTGATCACGATGCTGTCAACGAACGGGCAGCGTCTGAACGACGATCACGTGGTGGAAGCGCTGATTGAGGAGCCGCCGGACTACTTGATTGTGGCCCTGGACGGCCTGACGGACGAGACTAATTCGGTTTTCCGCGCCGGAGCGAGAGTGGCCCCGGTGCTGGAAGGGGTCAAGAAACTAGCCGAGGGCAAACGGCGCCATGGGTTGGACCGGCCGGTGCTGAACATGCGTTTCATCGTGATGAAGCACAACCAGCACGAGGCACCGGAGCTGAGGAGCTTCGCCGCGCGGCACGGCTTCGAGATGCTGAGCGTGCGGGAACTGTTCTTCATTGATTCGGTATGCGGCGCCGGCGCGAGCGAACGGTTGTCGCCGGAGCACGCCGGGAACACGCAGGCCGTGTCAACACCTAACTTCATCTGCCAGCAGCCATTCTGGTTTCCTTCGGTGTTAGCCGACGGCACGATGGTGCTGTGCGAGCAAGATTACAACGGAACGCTTTCGCCAGGGCGGATTAACTCGAACACTTCGTTCACCAGCCTGTGGCGTAGCGCGCGAGCGGCCGAAATGCGGCGTCAGATCCGAGACCATAGCGAAGACATCGGCTTCTGCCGGAAATGCCCGTACCTGGGTCGGCCGGCCACGGACTTCAACTCGGGAGTGGAGCCGCTGGTCGCTGAGGTTGAACGATGACGCACACCGAGGCGGCGATCCAGTTAGGCATTATTGGCTGCGGGCGTGTGGCCGTGCAATGTCACATCCCGGCACTGCTGCGCCGGCCGGAGTATCGCGTAACAGCGGTGGCTGATCCGGACGAAGCGGCGGCGCGGCGGGTGGCGGAGCTACTGGGTGGGTGTGCCGTTTATACCGACTACCGGGTGCTGCTGGAGCGGCCAGACGTGGAGGCGGTAGGCATTCTGGCCTCGACGCCAGCGCACGGCGAAGCGGGCGTGACGGCGCTTACCGCGGGCAAGCACGTCATGATGGAGAAGCCGTTGGCGATGACGCTGAGTGAATGCGACCGCATGGCGGAGGCGGCCCGCGCGTCAAAAGCCAAGGTTGTGGTCGGCCACAATCTGCGCTGGCACAGACTGGTGCGTCAAGCGAAAGAGATAGTGGCCTCCGGGCAACTGGGCCGCATCAAAGCCGTGCGCAGCACTTACACGCACGCACGGGCGGGCTTGATTACGCAAGAGTGGCACCAGGCCCGCGCGACCGGCGGTGGAGTCCTGTTGAACGAGGCCGTTCACCACTTCGACCTCTGGCATTTGTTCACCGCGCGCCGTGTGGAGCAGATCCAGGCGTACACGGTGCATTCAGAACAAGGCGAGGACGAGACCAGCGTGGTGGCGGCGCACCTGTCGGGCAATGTGCTGGCCACCGGCGTGTTCACGCTGCAAAGCGGTCCGACCAATGAACTTGAACTGTGCGGCGAATATGGCCGGTTGTGCCTGTCGCTCTATCGCTTTGATGGCCTGGAGTGGTTCCCTTCCACCAGCTATCCGGGCAACGCCGGCGGGCGGCTCACCAAACTGGCGCAAAATGCGCGAGCACTGCCGGGCGCGTTACGTGCGCTGCGCGAGGGCGGCGAGTTCCCGGCCACCTACGGCGGTCTGTGGAGCCACATGGCGGACTGCATTCTACGCGGTGCGGCAAGCGAGTGTACGTTGGAGGACGGCCGAGCCAGCCTTGGCGTAGCGCTCGCCGCGATAGCGTCGACCCGGATGGGCGTCCCCGTCCGACCGGATGGGCTCCATGCCTGATGGGCTGCCACCGGATTTCAGCGTAGTTGTGCCGACGCGCGACCGTCCAGCGCAGTTGAGTGCTTGTCTTGAGGCACTGT
>CAYZIX010000007.1:0-59638 GCA_964478395.1 uncultured Candidatus Solibacter sp. | reverse complement strand
GTTGAACTGGACCGGGTACTGCGCGCCGACCCGGCCACGGTGGTGGGCGGACGAATCGAAAACGCACTGGAATCCAACGTCTATTCGACGGCCAGCGAGATGCTGCTGGACTACTTGTATGAGTATTTCAACTGCCGGCCGCAGAGAAGCTGGCTGCTGGCATCCTGCAATTTTGCCCTGGCCGCAGCGACCTTCCATTCCGTGGGTGGTTACGACATGGCTTTTCCAACCAGCGCGGCGGAGGATCGCGACTTGTGCGACCGCTTGCGGAGAGCGGGCCACGGCATGAGTTACGCACCGGAGGCGCTGGTCTATCACAGCCACCGCCTGACCGCTCTCAGTTACTGGACCCAGCATTTCCGGTACGGGCGCGGCGGACGACGCTACTGGCGCGCCTACCGCTGCCGCAGCGGTGAAGGCGTGCACGTTGAGCCGCCGGGTTTCTACTGGAACATGCTGGCGCGGCCGCTGCGGAAGCAGGCGGGCCGAACAAGTCTGGCGCTGGCCGCATTGCTGGCACTAAGCCAGGTGGCGAACCTGAGCGGCTTTCTGTATGAATCGATGATGAGCGCGCTGGTGCAGCTGCGCGGACCGGACAACGGCACAAAGGAGACGGACGCATGAAATGGATGATCGCGCTAGCAGCGTGCACGGCGGCGATGGCGCAGACCACGCCGGCACAGGTGGCCCGGATTTTCGAAACACCGCTAAACACGCCCGACGTGGCCGTGTACCAGGCGCGGGAGTATCTGGCCAAGCGAGTGCCCGTACTGAAGGCGCCCGCGACCGCGGCGGAGTGGACGGCCGAAGCGCAACGCCTGCGGCGGCATGTGCGAGACGAGGTGCTGATGCACGGCTGGCCGAAGGAGTGGATTGAGGCGCCGCTGAAGGTGGAAGAGGCGGGCACCGTGCCGGCAGGCGCGGGCTACACGATAAGGAAACTGCGCTACGAGATTGTGCCGGGCATGACGGCGACGGCGCTGCTGTACGCGCCCGCGCCGTGGACCGGGAAAGTTCCGGCGGTGCTGAACGTGAACGGGCACGTGGGCGCGCCGGGCAAGTCCGTGGAGTACAAACAAAAACGGTGCATTACGTTGGCGCGGCACGGCATTGCGGCGCTGAGCCTGGAGTGGCTCAACTGCGGTGAGTTGACAGCGAAGGAGAACATCCACTGGCAGGCGGCGCAACTGGAACTGGTGGGTGCGAACGCGGCGGGGCTCCATTACCTGGCGATGCGGAAGGGGCTGGATTACCTGGCGCAGCACCCGCACGTGGACGCCACACGGCTGGGCGTGACTGGACTGTCGGGCGGCGGGTGGCAAACGATTATGCTGAGCGCGCTGGACGAGCGCGTGAAAGTGGCGGTGCCGGTGGCGGGCTACACGAACCTGCAGGGGCGGATTGAGCGGCGGGCCGACACAGGCGACCTGGAACAAAACGCCACGGATATGATTATGGGCCTGGACTACGGACATCTGACGGCGATGCGTGCGCCGCGGCCGACACTGCTGATCTTCAACGCGGAGGACGACTGCTGTTTTCGCGCACCGCTGGTGAAGCCGTTCATCCACGACGCGGTGGTGCCGTTCTTTGCGCTATACGGGCAGGCGGCGCAGTTGGGCTGGCACGAGAATGCCGATCCGGGTACGCACAATTACCTGCTCGACAACCGGCAGCACGCTTACCCATTCATCACGCGCGCGTTCGGCATGGCGCCGTTTGAGGAAGACGATGCGGTGGCGACTGAGATCAAGACGGCGGAAGAGCTGACCGTAGGTCTGCCCGCCGATAACCTGACGATTGTGGGGTTGGCGCGCAAGATGGCCGCCGGACTGCGGCGCGGGGCGCCGGACCGGGCGCGGCTCGAAAAGGTGGTGCGCTACCACGACGTCGATGCAAAGGTGTGGCGGCTGGCAAACACGAAGAACAAACGGCTGGAGAGCGAGTCGGCGCGGATCGACTTCAGCAATGGGCTGAGCGCGACGACGGTGTGGCTGAGGCCGCTGGATGCCGGGCAAGTTGCGACCGCGACGATTGTGCTGAACGACAAGGGCAAGAAGGAGAGCGGCGAGGCGGCGTCGGAGCGGCTGAATCGCGGCGAGGCGGTGGTGGCGGCGGACCTGCTGTTTACGGGCGACATGACGCCGCAGCACGGCGTAATGAACATGGCGGAGATGATGTCGGCAACGGGCGACCGCGCGCTGGGGCTGGAGGCGGCGCAACTGGCGGCGCTGGCGAGACTCGCGCGCGAGCGGACAGGCGCGAAGGCGGTGCGTGTGGAGGCGCGCGGACTGCGGAGCCAGGTGATTGCACAGACTGCGGCAGCGCTGAAGCCGGGGCTGTTCAGCGAGGTAGTGGTGAGCGAGGGCCGGCGATCGCTGCAGGCGCTGCTCGATGAGAACACGGACTACCTCGTGGCGCCGGACCTGTTCTGCCTGGACCTGTACAAGGAGATCGACCTGGACGGCATGGCGCGGTTGGCCGCGCCCACCGTGATTCATATGCGTTAATCGCGCCGCAGGGCTCGCGCCGGATCGACCGAGGCTGCGCGCAGTGCGGGCAGCAACGCGGCCAGCAAGGCGGATAACGCCACTGCGAAAACGGCCGTGGCCAGCGAGGCTGACGGAAATGGCCCCTTCGCCACAAGCTCTTCCCGAGCCGCAAGGCGTAGCGCGTAAACGGCCGGCGGCACGCCGACGATCAGGCCGCCGAGCGTCAACCCCAGGCCACTGCGCAGCGTGCGCCAGATAATGTCGCCACGCGTGGCGCCCATGGCCATCCGCACGCCGATTTCGTGCATCCGGCGGGCCGTCAGGTGCGCCAACAGTCCGTAGAGCCCGACAACACACAGCACCAGAGCCAGCACTCCGAAACCGCCGCACAGCCAGGCGAACAGCCGCTCACGTTCAAGCGTACGCGAGATCTGTTCTTCCATCGTGTAGACATCCACCAACGGCAGATCACGATTCACCGCGCGTACGGCGTCGCGCACGGCCGGCAGCAGCGCGAGCGGCGGCGCCGACGTGCCGAGCACCACCGTGGCCGCGCCCTGCTCGAAGTCAAACGGCATGTAGGCCACCGCCACGTCCTGCTTCATGTCGGAGTAACGCGCGTTGCGCGCCACGCCGACGATTTCGTAGGTCTCCGCACTCAGCTTAAAGCGCTCGCCCAGCACGTGCGTGGTGCCCATGCGACGGGCGAAGTCTTCGCTGACCACGGCCACACGCGCGCCCGTTTCAATCTCCTGGCGCGACAACATGCGTCCGGCGACAACAGGAATGCGCAACGCGCCCAGAAAGCCCGGCGTCACATGGTGCACGGCGGTCTGGAACTTTGTGCCGTCGCCCAGGCTGATGTGGTTCCACCAGCCGCTTCGCGACATCGGCCGCATGATGGACAGGCCGGCGTGTTGTACGCCCGGCACTTGGCTGAGGCGCTGATCGAGTGTCAGGTAGAACTGCCGCAGGCCCTCGTCCCGGTAGCCCAACTCGCCCGGGCGGATATCAAACAAAATCGTGTTGCCGCGTTCAAAGCCGGTCTCACGATGGACCAACTCCCACAGATTGCCCGCAAACAATACGGCCGATGCCATCAGCACCACGCCCAGCGCCACCTGCCCCAATACCAGGAGCCGCGCCGGCGTCCAGTGCAGGCGTCGCGACGTTGCCGCGTCACCACTTAGCCGTTTCAGCGCGGGCGCCGTGTCGGAGCCGGCCGCACGCCACGCCGGGTAGAGCCCAAACAGCAGCGCCGTCATAAGAGTCAGCAGCGCCGCGCCGGCCAGTGAACGCGCATCGGGTGTCACGGGTACGACCATCGGTGCGCCATAGTGAGTGACCAGGCGCGCTAGCAGCGCAACGATCGCCATCGACACCGGCACGCTGGCCACGCCGCCGAGCGCGGCCAGCAGCAGGCTCTCGGTGAGGAACTGTCGGATCAGACGCGCGCGGCCGCCGCCCAGCGAAACCCGCAACGCCACTTCACGCGCCCGGCTGACGCTGCGCGCCAGCAGCAGGTTGGCGATGTTGGCGCAGGCAGCCAGCAAAGCCAACGCCGCCAGCACCAGCAGAACCACCAACGGCTTGCCGAAATCGCGCCGGATGTGGCCCAGGCCACGGCTGGCATCGGAAAGACGGACATGCGGCGTCGCGTCGCCTGGCGCCGGGCGGTGGTCCCAACTGGAGGCGAATGCCGCGTCCAGCATGGCCTTCAGCCGCTCCGGCGAGGTGCCCGGCGCGCGTCGCACCAGCGGATGCAGCCACCAGAAGAGAGGGTCGTGAATGCCGTCACGAATGAGACTGTTCGGATCCAAAAACTGCGGCGATTGCCAGATGGTCGTGTAGAGATCCACATCGTCGCCGGCCGCAATGCCTCCAAAGCTCTTGGGCAATGCGCCCGCAATCTCGTAACTCTGATTGTTGATCCGCATGACACGGCCCACCACATCCGGCGCGCCGCCCAACCGCGCGTTCCAGAAGCGATAGCTCAACACCACGACACGCGGCGCCGCTTCGGTGTCGTCGTTCGCCGTCAACACGCGCCCCAACCCGGGACGCACGCCCAGCACGCTGAAAAAGTCGCCCGCCACGGCGCGCACGCGCACCACCGCCAGACGATCCTTGTAGCTGACGCTGGCCTTCGCGATGCCCATTTGTGCCGTCACCGCGGCATGGCCACGCACAGCAGCGCTCATCGCCTCGACGCTCGGCAGGCTGAAATAGTCAGCGACCTGCAACGCGCCGTCCCGGAAGCCGCCGCCCATGGATCGGCGGGTGAGATCCGTGGATCCTCTGACGTCCCACAGCACCTCCGAGAGCTGCTCCGGTTGCGGCACGTTCAGCGTGCGCCACAGCAGCACGTCGGCCAATGTCGCCATCGCCGCCGTCGCGCCGATACCCAAGGCCAGCGACAGGAGCGCCGTCACGGTGATGGCCGGCGCGCGCATCAACATGCGCCAACCGAAGCGGAGGTCGCGCAACAGCTCTTCGAGCGGACGCCAACGGCGCTCGTCGCGGCACTGGTCTTTGTAGGATTCGAGCGGACCGAGGTCGCGGCGCGCAGCCGCCAGCGCCTCGGCGCGGCTCAGCCCCTGACGCTCGTAAGCGTCGGCCAGCGCCTCCATGTGGTAGCGAACTTCGAGTTCCAGTTCGCGTTCAGCACGCACCCAGGGCCATCGCATGACGCTTAGCCCTCGATCACCCAGCCGATGGCGGCTGAATAGCGCTGCCACTGCTCAATTTCATCGGCCAGACGCGCGCGGCCGGTACGCGTGAGCGAGTAGATGCGCGCCATGCGTCCGGCCTCGGAGGGTTTCCACTCGCTCTTCACCAGCCCCTTGCGCTCCAGGCGGTGCAAGGCCGGGTACAGTGAGCCCTGCTGAACGTCAATCGTCTGCCGTGACGACAGCAGAATCTTTTGCGCGATGCCGTAGCCGTGCTGCGGCCCCTGGCCGAGCGTCTTCAGCACCAGCAGGTCGAGCGTGCCCTGGAGCAAATCCGGTTTGGTTTGGCCCATTGCCTAGGTATCTCCGATATGTAGAATATCACGATACCTAGAATGACACAGTACTAATTTTCATTCGTGACGCAGGGCGGTAAGCGGATCAATGCGAGCCGCGCGCCAGGCGGGCAGAAACGCGGCCGCAACAGCGGCGGGAAGCAGGAGCGCTACGCTGGCGAGGAAGACGAGCGGATCATTGGCTTTCACACCAAATAGCTGGCTTTCGACGTAACGCGCCGTGACTACCGCCGCCACGGTGCCAACGACAAGTCCTGCGCCAACCACCGGCACGATTTCGGCAAAGATCAGACGCAGCACGCTGTGGCGCTCCGCGCCCAGCGCGACTCGGATGCCGATTTCACGCGTGCGGCGGACGACGACAAAGGCCAGCACGCCATACAGTCCGACGACGGCGAGCAGCGCGGCCAGAAAGGCGAAGCCGGAGCTGAGCACGGCCAGTAGACGTTCGTTGGCGAGACTACGGTCGAGTTGTTCGTCGAGCATGCGCATATCGGAGACGATCAGATTCGAATCGACGCGCCGCACTTCGTCGCGCAGGCGCGGCATGGCGACGGCCGGATCGCCGGTCACACGCGAGTAGACGGTGACGGAGTTGATGACTCCCAGCTTGTCGTCCAGCGAGACGAAGGTCTGGCGTGGGACAGCGCCGCGCACGGCATCGTAGTGGGTATCGCCAAAGACTCCGATCACTTCCATGTCGGCATTGACCTTGCGGCCCTGGCCCATACGGCGGCCAACGGGATTGGCGCCGAGATACTGTTTGACGAGCGTTTCATTGACCAGGCAGAGCTTGCGCGAGCCGCCCCAGTCGTTCCAATTGAAATCGCGACCCAAGCGAACGGGGATACGTAGTGCGGCAAAATAACCGGGTGTGACAGCGTTGAAGAAGCTCCAGGTGTCCTGGCCGTCCGGGCCAGAGTAGCCGGGAATGCTGATGGTGGTGTCCCACCGGCCGCCCGTAAGCAGGCGGGACGAGCCGGCCCCGACGGCCTGCACGCCCGGCATGGCGGCAATCTGATCGATCACCGCGCGGAAGACTTGGCGCTTGCGGGCCGGCTCGTAAACAACCGCCGGATGAACGCCGAACATGACGACGTGGTCGGTCCGGAAACCGAGATCGACCTGGCGCAGGCTGTCGAGCGTGCGGACAAACAGGCCCGCTCCGGCCAGCAGCAGGCAGGCCAGCGCCACCTGCAAACCGACCAGCGCTTTGCGCAGGCTGACGTGTCCATGACCGCCGATCACGCCGCCGGCTTCCTCTTTCAGGGTGGTGGCGGGAGAGACGCGCGCGCCGCGCCAGGCCGGCAACAGTCCGAAGACGAACACGGTAAGCACGGTGACCCCAAGGGTGAAGCCGAGCACCCGCGCGTCGGGAATGGCGGAGATCGAAAGCCGATCGGCATTGACCGGCAGGAAGCGCACCAGCACCGTCGTCAGCCACCAACTGAGCAGTATCCCGGCCAGTCCGCCACCCACGGCGAGCACGGCGCTTTCCGAAAAGAGCTGGCGGACCAGTTGCGCGCGCCGCGCACCCAACGCTCCGCGAATGGCCAGCTCGCGCTGGCGAGCGGTGGAGCGTGCCAGCAGCAGGCTGGCGACGTTGGCGCAAGCGAGCAACAACACCAGTCCGACCAGCCATTGCAGTACCAGCAGCGGGCGCTCAAAGCGTTGGCGCAGATAGGAATTGCCACGCTCGGCGGGGATCACAGAGAACGTCTGGCGCAGGAAGCGGTCGCGCAACTCCGGAAACGTCAGGAAGTAGCCTCGCTTGATCTCATCTTCCTGACGTTGCCGGTAGAGCACGCGCAAGGAGGCCTGCGCCTGCTGGATCGACACGCCTGGCTTGAGGCGGCCGAAGAGGTAGAACCAGGAAAAACGCTCGTCATCGAGCGCATCTGTCCGGCTTGGATTGATCACGGGCTGCATCGTGACCGGTAGCCATCCCTGCGTGGGCAAACCGGTGTCGGTGCCCTCGAAACCGGGCGCGGCAACGCCGATGACGGTGAAGGGCGTGCCGTTCAGGTTCAGTACTTGGCCCACGATGCGCGCATCGCCGCCCTGGTGCTGGAGCCAGTAGTCGTACTGCAATACGATGACGGGCGATGCCAGCCGGGCACGGTCGTCGGCAGGGGTCAACAGGCGGCCCAGATATGGGCGTACGCCGAGCACGTCGAAATAGTTGCCCGAAACAAGATTGAGCTGCATTGTTTCGTTGCGCGAGACGCCGATCAGGTTGGCGGTCATGCCCACCATGCCGGCCAGACCTGAAAAAGCAGTGTTTTTGTCGCGCAGGAAGAGATAAAGAGGGTGCGAGAAGGTGCCCTTCCCGTCGCCGTTATTGCCGCCGAAACGGCCACCGAGAATCTGAAGTTGGACCAGCGCGCGCGGGTCCGCGACAGGCAGCAGGCGCAGCACAATCTGGTCGAGCAGCGTGAAAATGGCGGCGTTGGCGCCGATGCCGAGCGCGAGCGAGAGCACCGCCGTCGCGGTGAAGCCGGGATTACGGCGCAACTGGCGGCCGGCGAACTTCAGGTCCTGAAAAAGTTGGTCAAGCATGGCATTGGTCCTGGCGAAACTGAATGACTCACTCATGGCGCAGCGCGCTGAGCGGATCGATGCGCGCCGCGCGCCAGGCGGGCAGGAACGCGGCGCCGACGGCCGCCGGCAGCAGCAGTGCGACGGCGGCGGCGAAGACGAGCGGATCGTTGGCCTTCACCCCGAAAAGCTGGCTTTCGACATAGCGTGCCGACACCACGGCCGCGACGGTACCAACCACCAGGCCGGCCAGCACAACGGGGACAACCTCGGCGAAGACCAGCCGCAGCACCGCCGGGCGTTCGGCGCCCAGCGCGACGCGGATGCCGATTTCACGCGTGCGGCGGACGACGACGAACGCCAGCACGCCGTTCAGGCCCACAACTGCCAGCAGCGCCGCCAGGAACGCGAAGCCCGAGCTGAGCATGGCGAGCAGACGCTCGTTGGCCAGGCTGCGGTCGAGTTGATCGTCCAGCGTGTGCATGCTGGAGACCACCAGGCTCGAATCCACGCGGCGGACCGTGTCGCGCAGGCGCGGCATGATGGCGTAGGGGTCGCCCGCGACGCGCGCGTAAACGTTGATCGACATGATGGAGCCGACACGGTCGTCGGCCAGCACGAAGACCTGACGCGGCACGGTGCCGCGGACCTCGTCGTAATGGGCGTCGGCAATGACGCCGACGACGTCCATATCGGCTTCGGCGCGCCGGCCGCGGCCAATCTGGCGGCCGATGGCGGTTTCACCAAGATACTGTTTAGCGAGAGTCTCGTTGACGATGCAGCGCTTGCGCGTGCTGCCCCAGTCGTTCCAGTTGAAGCCGCGGCCCATGCGCAGTGGAATGCGCAGGGAGTCAAAATAGCCCGGCGTTACGGCGTTGAAGTAGCTCCAGGTGCCCTCGCCGTCGGGCCCCGAATAGCCGGGCACGGTAATGGAATTGTCCCAGCGTCCGCCGGTCAGCAGGTTGGTGCGGTTCCCGCCCACGGCGATGACGCCCGGCGCCGCACCCAGTTGCTCGATCAGAGATCGATAAACCAGGAGCTTGCGCTCGGTCGCGATGGGCGCGGCCGGCCGGGCGTTGAACATCACGACGTGATCTGTCCGAAAACCGAGATCGACCTGGCGCAGGCGGTCGAGCGTGCGCACGAAAAAGCCCGCTCCGGCCAGCAGCAGGCAGGCCAGCGCCACCTGCAAGCCCACCAGCGTCTTGCGCAGCCGCACGTGGCCGTGGCCGCCCACCACCGCGCCCGCCTCCTCTTTCATCGTGGTGGCCGGCGAGACACTCGCCCCCCGCCAGGCGGGCAACAGGCCAAAGACGAACACCGTGGCGACGGTAACGAACAACGTGAAACCCAGCACGCGCACGTCCGGCGTGGCGGTGATGGAGAGGCGTTCAGCGTCAACCGGCATGAAGCGCACCAGCACGCGCGTCAACCAATAGCCGAGCAACAGGCCGGCCGCTCCGCCGCCAACAGCCAGCAGCGCGCTCTCGGAAAACAACTGGCGGGCCAGTTGCGCGCGCCTGGCGCCCAGCGCACCGCGAATAGCGAGTTCACGCTGACGCGCCGTGGAGCGGGCCAGCAACAGGCTGGCGACATTGGCACAGGCCAGCAGCAATACCAGTCCCACTAGCCATTGAAGAACAATCAGCGGGCGTTCGAAACGTCGCCGCAGGTAGGAGTAGCCACGCTCGGCCGGGATCAGTGAAAACGTCTGGCGCAGGAAGCGCTCACGCTGATCCGGAAACAGCAGGAAGAGATCTCGCTTGACTTCTTCTTCCTGCCGTTGCCGGTAGAGCACGCGCAAGGAGGCTTGCGCCTGCTCGCTGGACATGCCTGGCTTCAGGCGTCCAAAGAGGTAGAACCACGAAAAGCGCTCGTTGTCCATCGAATCCCAGTTGGGTGCGATGACAGGTAGCATGTTCACCGGGACCCAGGCCTGGGTGGGCAGACCCGTGTCGGTACCCTCGAAACCGGGCGCCGCGACGCCAATGACGGTGAACGGCGCGCCGCCGAGATTGAGCGTGGAGCCGACCACGGCCGGGTCGGCGGCCAGATGCTGACGCCAGTAGTCGTACTGTAGAACGACGACGGGCGAGCCCAGCCGGACGCGGTCGTCCGTGAGCGACAGCAGGCGTCCGAGATAAGGCTTCACGCCCAGGACGTCGAAGTAGTTGCCCGAAACCAGATTGAGGCCAATCGCCTCGTTGTGCGTGGCGGCCAGCCGGTTGGCGGTCATGCCTACGGCGCCGGCCAGGCCTGAAAACACCGTGTTCTTCTCGCGCAGGAACAGATAGAGCGGATATGAAAAGGTGCCACGCCCATCACCGTTGTTCGAGCCGAAGCGGCCGCCAGTGATCTGAAGCTGCGTGAGCGCGCGCGGGTTCTCGACAGGCAGCAGGCGCAGCACAATCTGGTCGAGCAGCGTGAAAATGGCGGCGTTGGCCCCGATGCCGAGTGCGAGCGAGAGCACCGCCGTCACGGTGAAGCCCGGATTACGGCGGAGCTGGCGGGCGCCGTAGCGCAGATCCTGAGTCAAGGTATCGAGCCATGCGCGCATGTTCACTATTACGAAAGAGAGGTGCGCGGGTGATTGTAAACTTTGCTCCTTGACTGCCTCTCTACGGTCGCCGGAGCGCGGCCGGGAATTCAGTGACCTTGAGGTTCAGTTGGACCAACTCCCCGTCTCTTAGGTGGACGGTCTGCGCCTGCTGTGAGAGCCCTAGCCGGAAGACCGCTTCTCTCATGGCCCCGTGGCTTACAGCACTGATCGCGAAGGCAAGAACATAGTAGGTCGCCGGACGCAAACCTTCAACCGAGAATTGCCCACGTTCGTCACAATCCGCAATCCGAATGTCCTGACCAAGGATATAGCTATCCTCGGTGGTATCAACCAACACCACGCGCACCCCAGCCCCATTAGCAACTGTGCCGCGGACTCCAGCCGGATTGGCAGCAAAAACCAGTCCCAGCCGGGTCGGCTCCGGTGTCAGATTCACATCCTTTCCAGTCATATCCCGACTGCCCAGTAAGACTGATTTCAGGTAATACCCGGTCAGCGGCCGCCATTGCATTGCTTGGTACCGGCCAGGATAAAGATTCTCGAAACGGTAAGTGCCGTCCGGTCGACGCCGAGCATCTGCTAGTCCGCCTTCAGGATGGTCCACGGCAACCAGAAAGACTGGTGGGTCGCCCAGTTCAGGAGGAAGTCCTTCGACGGTGGCGTCAAGAGAAAACGGCGGCGATAGTCGCAGACGAACGTCATCCAGGTCACGCTGCGGCATAGTCACCTGGGCAAGACCTTCCAGAGCTACGTTGTCCCGTTTTATTTCGGCGCCAATCTGCCATTCGCCGGCCCGGACGGAGGAAAACTCAAAACTGCCGTCGGAATTAGACGTAGTCAACGCTTCCGCAGTGCCCCAGCCGATTTCGGGCAAAATCCGGACAGCGGCACCGGAAACAGGTTTGCCCGCATCGTCCAAAACCGTCCCACGCAGGCGGTAAACGGGTATAGCGCGAAGCCGGATAGAGTATTCGGGAGGTACTGTGCCTTCGTTCAAAACGACGGTTTCGGCCCCGGCAATATCAATGGCAGAGGGGAAGTAGGTGGGCACCCAACTCCAGCGCTCACTTTCGGGCAACTTCTCGGACAATGTCGAAAGCTGTTTGTAGCGCCGTGCGAGTGGGGTTCCAGCCAAAACCGGCCTCGCACGAAGCTTGTAGGCCCCAGCGGCCAAACCGTCAACAAGGATGCGACCGTCAGAATCCGTAATCCCCGTTGCGCCGCCGCCACCGACAGCGAGGAAGCACTCCACCCTCACGTTGGGCACGGGGTGGCCTTCGCCGTCAGTGACGCGCACGCGCAAGGTCACCGGCGGCTGTATAGGAACCCGCAATTGGGCCGCCGGGCCATTTCCCTCGACATGGAAAGTCCGGCAGGAACGGTCCTGGCGTGACGGGGCAAGAAATCCAGCCGGCACGCCAAAAGTTGCCACGTAATCACCATCTGAAAGGCCCTCGATACGGAAGGCACCCGCCACATCACTTTCCGCTTTATAGAGGATCTTATGTGGAGTCGCCGCCGAGGCCAGCTTCACTGCAACACCCGGCACCGCCAAGCCGGTCACCCGGTTGAACACAGTTCCCTCAACAACGCCGTTCTGAGCAGCTAGAACCAGAGCAAACGTCAGCAGCGCGATGATCTTAATCACCCGATCGATCGTGGATTTCTGGCACATTTCCCAGGAACATCCGCCACACCGCAAATCATAACACAAGGCTTTTTCTACATAACGATAAGATGGCGTCACGCCATAAGTAGCCGAACAGATCGTCAGGGCAGCGCGTCAATGGTGCGGCGCTTGGCGTAGGGCTCGACATCGAACGCTACGGCGCGCCGGGCGCGGGCCAGCGCACCACGCGACATCATCAGGCCGTCGTAGAACGGAATGTAGTTGAAGCCCGAAAACGCGGTGTGCGTGAATTCATACTCCATGACGGCCTTGCGCCAAGCATCCACGTCCTGCTCCTCAACGGGGACATAGACATAGGGCTGGAAGCCTTCCGGGTCCTCCCAGTTTTCCGCATAGTAGAGGGCTCTGACCGATTTCGTCCCGGCGATAGAGGCAAATAGCAGCGCGTTGTTGGTGAGCACGTAAGCAGCGGCGTGGTCGCGGTGCATGGAGTTCTTCCAGTGCGTGATGATGGTCGTCGGCTTGATTTCGGCGATGCGCGCCGCCAGCCAGCGCGCGGCCTCATCGCTGGTGGGCACGGTGGAGTCGTGATACGGGCCGAATACCACCTCGGCGCCCAGTGCCTTGGCGGCGGCTTCGGCCTCGCGGCGCTTCTGCGCACCGTAATCAACGGCCGAGACGCCGGGCTTGCCGCCCTCGCCGAGGCTCAAGTGGAGCAGCACGACACGGTCACCCGCGCGGGCATGGCGCGCCAACAGTGCGCCGCACGAAAGCTCCATATCGCCGGCATGGGCGCCAATGGCGAGGATGGTTTTCGGCGCGCCGGGGAGACTGGCGGCAAGAAGGGTGAAGAGCAGGGCGAGTCGCACGGCGCGAATCAGTATATCACCTGGGTCCAGAAGCGCCGGGCCGGCAGATTGGCAAGGGGTGCCCCGGTCTGCCTCCGGCCTTTTCGTGAGAGAGTAGACAAGAGCCATGGAAAATAGTCAACGAGTAGTTTCCATTGACGCGCTGCGTGGCTTTGACATGCTTTGGCTGATTGGGGCCCACTCCGTGCTGCTGGCAGCCGGTGCTTTGATCGGCCCACAGGTGAGTGCCGCGCTGGCCGTGCAACTGGATCATTCGGCTTGGGTGGGTTTCACATTCTGGGACTTCATTGCGCCGCTGTTTCTCTTCGTCGTGGGGCTAAGCATGCCCTACTCCATCAGCAAGAGGCTGGAACGCGGCGACAGCCGAAGCGACCTTTATAAACACATCTTCAAGCGCACGGCGGTACTGATTCTGCTGGGCTGGCTGATGAATGGCTGGCTGGCGCTCGAATTCCCAGTGCGGCTTAGCGGCGTCCTGGCCCGGATCGCGCTTTCTTACTGCATTGCAGCGCTGATTGTGATGCGCTGCGGCTGGCGCGGGCAGATGCTGTGGACCGCCGGACTGCTTTTAGGCTATTGGGCGCTGATGGCGTGGGTGCCGGTGCCGGGCTACGGTGCGGGCGTCTACACGCCTGAAGGCAACCTGTCGGGGTTCCTGGACCGGACGCTGATACCGGGCAAGCGCTGCTGCGCCGAATACGCTCAATACGGCGACCATTCGGGCATCCTCGGCACATTCCCGGCCGCGGCCTCGGTACTGGCAGGCGTATTGTGCGGGCATCTGCTGCGGTCGGCCGTGGCACCGGCGCGCAAGGTGGCCGTCTTTGTCGCCACCGGAGCGGCTTGCGTCGGCCTCGGCCTGTTGTGGGGCCTTTTCCTGCCCATTATCACGGCCTTGTGGACCAGTTCCTACACACTGTTCGCGGCCGGCTGGAGCATGTTGCTGTACGCTTTGTTCTACTGGGTGATCGACATGCGCGGCTACCGCAAGTGGGCGTTTCCGTTCATCGTCATCGGCATGAATGCGCTGACTATCTACGTGCTGCAGCGCCTGATCAAGTTTAGCGATATCGCCGGCATCGTCATGAAGGGGGTCATCCGCCACTCGGGCCAATACGCGGACCTGCTCACGGCCGCCTCGACGCTGGCCGTGGAGTGGCTGTTCCTGCTCTGGCTGTATAAGAAGAAGGTCTTCTGGCGGGTTTAGTGCTTGCGCAGGGCGATCAGCTCAAAGCGCGGAACCGAAGAATTCACAACAGGCCCCTGGATGAGAGCCTCAAAATAGGGCATATCGCCGCCATGACCCACGCCAAGCGCCGAGCGCAGACGCGTCATCCAGGATTCACTTGAGATGAACGAGCCGCCAGCCTCAGAGGCCTGGACATCGGTGCCGGAGATCAGCAACGCGCTACCGGTGCCTTTCAGGTTGGGCAAAAAGGCGATGCGGCAGTAGCTGATCTGGCCCCAGCGGCCGGCATAGATGGTCTGTTCGCCCTTGCGCGAAGCGCGGTTGATGAAGCTTGCGGAGCGTGGCGACTCGGTGAACTCGGTTTGAAAATTGAGCTTGTCCTCGTACAGGCTGAGCCAGGGGTTGGCGCGCCGGCTGCCCAGCAGAATGACATTCGACGAGGTTAACTGCGACAAGGCCAGATTACGCGCCAGGATGACTTCGAGCGAGATGCCATTGGCTGCGCTGATCAATCCGAACCGATGCGCCAGGTCGGCGTCGGTGATAGTGGTGAACTGACGGTTGACGACATCCTGAATGATCCAGCGGCGGCCCGGGTCGGCAATTCGTTCGACAAGCCGGAGAAAAGACCGGCTCTCATACTCCTGCAGGGTGACGTGGCGCGCCAGTTCGTTTTCGAGCATCATCAGCGTGCCATCGGCGGCAACGAAATATGAGTGCTGGCCATTATCGAAAGCCTGATGCCAGAAGCGATCCACCTGTGGATGAATAGCCAGTCCAAGACTGGCGCGCCGGGAGAGTGATGAGTTCTGAATGAGCAGAACCAGGCAGGTGACACCAAGGACGGCGGCGGTGGCCCAAGCCCAGAGCAGATGACGGGACAGTGAGGGGGCCGGATCGGCACAGCGCGGCTTGAATACAAGCGTGTAGCTACCCTTGGGCATCTCCACCACCCAGGGTTCCTGCGCACCCTCACCCTCGAAATAGGCCTGTAGCTTCTTGCGCAGTTGAGACGCCTGCACGCGAACCAGGGTGTCCTGGCTCGTGTCGTAGTTGGCTGGGCGGCCGAAAATCTCCGTGCCGATTTCCTGCTCATGGACCGGCACATTGGGCTCAATTAGGCTCCGTTTTCCTACAAACAGTAGAAACTCACGGGCTCGATTTGATTTTTGGAAAGCAGAGCTCGACGCTACACGCTGAAGTAACTCCCACTGAAGCGTTCGCGGGTCCGGTACTTCAATCGGCCGGAGGTGAGGTTCGGCAGGCATCGCAGTCAGACCAATGCAGTATAACACCGCTCGATAGCCTCTATCGGCTCAATTCGATAGGGCATGTAACACGGCTACGATCGCAGTGAATTCGCCGTGAATTCACTTGTCCGGAACAGGCACGGAAACGAAGCTAACAACAGGTCTGATGCTTCAAGGCGATGGCCGGGATCGGTCTGCCCGCAGGCGCTCGGGCGCCCGCTGAAGGCGTGATGATGGCATTTTCAATGCGCGGTCCGAAAAGGTCTTTCGACAAGGACCGCCTGAGGAGTCTTTTCATGAAATTGAGAGTTCTGGCTATTAGTCTGGCTATTCTGGCTTTGCTGGTGGCGCTACCCGCCTCTGGTCAAGATCCGCGCGGAACCGTATTAGGTCGAGTGACGGACGCCAGCAGCGCCGTGGTGCCAAATGCCGAGGTTCGTATCACTAATGAGAACACGGGCGTCTCGGCATCAGCTAAGACTAACGATTCGGGCAACTTTGTTCTTCCTTATCTGTTGCCTGGCACGTATGTGCTGAGCTGTGAAATGGCTGGGTTCAAGAAATGGACTCGCCCGGGCATCCAGGTCCGAGTGCAGGATAGCGTCGAGGTCGATATCCAGCTCTCCGTCGGTAACGCGAGTGAAACGGTGGAGGTAACCGACACCACGCCATTGCTGTCCACGGCCGAGGCATCGCTCGGACAAGTGGTGGACGAACGCCGCGTATTGGAACTACCGCAATTTGCCGGCAACGCCATGGACTTAGTCCATCTGGCACCGGGCACGGTGAACGGTACGAACATGCGCCTGCGCAAGGCGGGCTTCAACAACGCTCCATCCACGTTCTCCACCGATGGCGGCGGCAACTATCAGAACGAGTTCACCATTGACGGCGTGCCAAACGTCTACTCCGACGGCACGCAGCCACGCGTAGCCTTCTCCCCACCGCAGACCGCTATCGGTGAATTCAAAGTTCAGACCTCGGCTTTTGACGCTGGCTTGGGCCACACCATGGGCAGCACGGTGAACATCTCTACCAAAGGCGGCACCAATGTGCTGCACGGCGAGGCGCACGAATGGTTCCGCCACTCCGCTCTGGACGCTCCCACCATCTTCCAGAACCGTTCCGGGCAGAAGATCTCCATCTATCAAGACAACCGCTATGGATTTTCGGCCGGCGCGCCGGTGATTCTGCCCCACGTCTATAACGGCAAGAACCGCACGTTCTGGTTTTTCGCCTGGGAGGCCAACAAGTTCGGTAATCCGGATTCAGGTGGCAACGCCACCTCCAGCGTCCCCTCGGCCAAGATGCACAACGGCGACTTGTCGGAGTTCCTGGCGCTTGGCTCGGCCTATCAAGTGTACGATCCACGCTCAACGACGCTCACCAACGGAAGCTACGTCCGTACCGCGATTCCGGGCAACGTGATTCCCACTTCGCAACTCGACAAAGTGGGCCAAGCCTTCGTCAACCTGTATCCGACGCCGAACCAGGCCGGCACGAAAGACTTTTCAAATAATTACTATCGTTCTGGCAAAGCGCTGGAAGACTACTGGGCCTGGATTGGGCGCCTGGACCACGCGTTCAGCGAAAACCACCGCTTCTTCCTGCGCATTCATCGCGACTACTGGCAAGAAGACAAGAACCGCATCTTCGACAACGACGTCAACGGCGTTGTCTTGAACCGTAATAACAAAGGCATCAGCGCCGACGACGTGTACGTCTTCTCGCCCACTTTCCTGTTGAACGTGCGTTACGGCATCACCTACCAGGATTTTCCGGAACGCCGCACCTCGCAGGGCTACGACGTGTCCAGCTTCGGCTTCTCCGACACGCTGCTGGGCCTCTATCCGAACCGCAAGATTGCGCCGCTACCGCAGGTGGCGGTGAGCCCATTCTCGACCATCTCGTCCTGGGAGTCGCAGGACGGTGTAACTGCGTCAACCATTCACGCCCTGATCGCCAACTTCACAAAGTTGAACGGCAACCACAACATCCGCTTCGGTCCGGAATTCCGCGTCTACCGCGAGAACCGCAATCGCTACGGCGCCGGGCTGAGCCCGCAGTACAGTTACGCAACTGACTATACCAAGGCCACCAACACCAGCTCCGCTCCGACCCGCGGCGGCCAACTGGCAGCCATGCTGATGGGTATTCCGGCCGGGTCCATGAGCATCACCGACAGCTACGCCGAGCAAGACAAGTACTTTGGCCTTTACGTGCAGGACGACTGGAAGATCTCGCACAAGCTGACCGTCAACCTGGGCCTGCGCTGGGAGTATGAGACGCCCATCACGGAGCGTTTCGACCGCGCCGCCATCCACTTCGCCGGCACAACGGCCAATCCGCTAAACGACGCGGCGCGCGCCGCCTATGCCTTGAATCCGATTCCGGAGCTGGCCGCCGCCAACTTCTCGGCCATGGGCGGACTCACCTTCGCCAACGTTGGCGGCAACCCACGCACCTACTGGAAGGCATCGAAGAACAACTTCCAGCCTCGCATTGGTCTGGCTTACCAGATCGACCCCAAGACCATTTTGCGCGCCGGGTACGGCGTCTTCTCGGCCTCCATCGGCGTCAGCTACACCAATACAAACCAGACCGGCTTCTCGCAGTCGACGCCAATCCAGGCGTCGCTCGATAACGGATTGACGTATGTAGCAACCAACTCCAATCCGTTTCCCACTGGGCTGATCTCTCCTCCGCGCTCCAGCGGCGGACTGAGCACCAACCTTGGCCAAGCCGTTACGTTCTTCAACGACATGCGCCCGCACCCGTACTCGCAACGCTGGAGCTTCGGCCTGCAGCGCCAGTTGCCCCAGCAGATGATGGTTGAGGCGAGCTACGTTGGCAACCGCAACACCCGCCTTGGCGTCACTCGCGAGCTGAGTTTCACGCCGGAGAAGTACCTGAGTACCTCGGCCCTGCGCGATCAAACCACCATCGATTATCTGGGCAAGACATTCCCCAACCCCTACTACGGGCTGAACTCCATCTATGGCACCACCATGACGCGCGGCAGCCTGCTGCGCAACTTCAGCGAGTTCTCATCTGTGCAGATCGTCAACGATCCGTCCGGCTATAGCTGGTACCACTCGTTGCAGACCCGCATCGAGCGCCGTCTGGCTGCCGGCTGGACGGTGCAGGGCTCCTACACTTGGTCAAAGGCGATGGAAGCCACCGAGTTCATGAACTCATCGGACCCCATGCCGTACGAGAGCCTTGCCAGCCTGGACCGCACACACCGCCTCACCGGCTCGGGCATCTGGGAACTGCCTTTTGGCCGCAAACGCGCCTTTGGCGCCAACATGCACCCGGCGCTGGAATTCTTCGCCGGCGGCTGGCAGTTGAGCGGCATCTACCAGCACCAGAGCGGCGCGCCGCTCGCTTTCGGCAACCGCATCTTCAACGGCGACCTAAAGAAGATCGTCCTGCCTAAGGACCAACGTAGCGTGAACGCCTGGTTCTATCCTGCGGCCACCGCGGGTTTTGAAACCAGTGGCTCAAAGCAACTCGCTTCCAACGTGCGGAAGTTTTCGCTGCGCTTCAGTTCAGCGCGCGGCCCCAACCAGGACCGTTGGGACTTCTCAATGATCAAGAACTTCCGGATCAACGAGCGGTTTACCACGCAGTTCCGTGCCGAAACGTTCAACGCCATGAACCATCCGAATCTGTACGATCCGACCGTGGACCCGACCAGTTCGTCGTGGGGCGTTATCAGCAACCAGGACACCCCGCGCTCCTGGCAGTTGTCATTGAAACTGACGTTCTAGCCTTCCTTGATGGACGGACGGCAAGAGGAGCCGCTTCGGCGGCTCCTCTTTTTATTTGCCTGTCACGGCTGGGGACCGGACTGCATCTGCCCAAATAGAGGCCCGTTCAGCCATGACCGCAGAACCCTTCGAAACCGTGCTCTGCCCAATCGACTTCAGCCCCTGCTCGGCCAACGCCCTGCGCGCCGCTGCGTGGCTCGCAAAAACATCGTCCAAGCCACTAGTGGCGCTGCATGCCGTCCATGTGGACATGCCCACCTATCTGGCGCGCGAGCAAAAAGACACCATCCTCGAACAGTGGCGCGAGGTGCGCGCACAAGCTGAGCAGCAACTCCGCAACTGGGCCGCACAGCACCTGCCGGAAGGCGTGGACGTGCGCTTCGAAGTCTCCGACGCACCGGCCGTGGAGGCTATTATCGCCGCGGCTAAACGCCTGAATGCCTGGATCGTGATGGGGACGCATGGCCGCACCGGCTGGCGCCAGGTTTGGCTTGGCTCGGTCACGGCGCGTACCATGGAGCAGGCGCCAGCGCCTGTACTGGCCATACCGCCCGACAAGAATGTCTGTTAGGAGATCGCATGCCCGAGTGGTTGATGATCCTGCTGTTCCTCGGCGCCTACATCGCGGTGATGAAGTTCGTCCTGCCGCGCCTAGGCGTGCCCACTTGAATGAGCAATACCTGTGATGTCGAGTTTCGGCATCCTCAAGAAAAGCAACCGGCTAACGAGGAAGAGCCACCAAAACACTAAAGGCACCACGCAGGTCACCGGCCTTGTAGCCGGTGGCTTTGTCGCGTGGATAGCGTTCGTTCAGTACTGCGGCAACTTCGGGCTGTAACGATTCGCGCACTCCGTGGCAGGCCAGACAGGCCTGCTCCATCAAAATCGGCTTCATATAGCGCAGGTAGCGCTTGCCGTTGTCAGTGACCGTCTCGGTATACTCGGCCGGTTTGGCTGCGGCCCAGCGTTTCAGCACCGCCGATTCCCACTCGTCCGGTTGGTTTCGTTGATTGCGGTAACGCTGGCTGACGCGGCGTATCTCAACGCCACGCTCACGCGCAAAGTCTTCCGTCACCACCTGCGCACTTTCCGAACACAGCCGCGCGGCCGTCTCTGGACCACCGCGGCGTAATTCCTCGCCAAGCAATTCCTTCAGCACCGCGCCGAGATCGGCCGCAGCGGTGGCCGCCACCTGGCGCGGAGTGGGCTCCTGCGCTGTAGCAAGACTCAACAATAGGATCAGAACCGTGACGCGAGCGTGCATGGCCGAACTCCATCATCCGCCATCGCTCCGCGCGTGACAAGCGCTGCGGATACACTATGCTCATGGAGCTCCCGATCTACCAGGTGGACGCGTTTGCGAGCGAAGTATTCCGCGGCAATCCGGCCGCTGTGTGTCCGTTGGAAGAATGGCTGCCCACCGCCACGATGCAGGCCATCGCGATGGAGAACAACCTTGCCGAAACCGCATTCTTCGTGCGCACCGGCGAGGGCTACCACATTCGCTGGTTCACGCCAACCACCGAAGTGGACCTCTGCGGCCATGCCACGCTGGCGTCTTCGTGGGTGATTCTTAACCGGATCGAGCCCGGCCGCGCGAGCGTCACGTTCCAATCGAAGAGCGGACCGCTCATTGTCGCGCGCGATGGGGAACTGCTGGCGCTCGACTTCCCTGCCCGGCCGCCGGAACGCGTGGAGCCCTGTGAGGCGCTGCTGGAGTCGCTCGGCGGAGCCCCTGCCGAAGTCTGGGCTGCGCGCGATTATATGGTGCTCTACAGCACCGAACGCGAGATTCGCGAGTTGCGCCCCGATATGCTGCGGCTTTGCGAACTGGACCGTTTTGCCGTGATGGTGACCGCGCCGGCCGAAACAATCGGCATCGACTTTGTTTCACGTTTTTTCGCCCCTGAACACGGTGTGCCGGAGGATCCCGTCACCGGCTCAGCACACTGCACGCTGATTCCTTACTGGGCCGCGAGGCTCGGCAAAAACAAGCTGAAGGCGCTGCAGGTATCGCGCCGTGGCGGCGAATTGGAGTGCGAACTGAAGGGCGACCGCGTTAAAATTGCGGGCCGTGCGGTGCAGTACCTGGAAGGCCGCATCCGATTTTGATGGCCCGCACAATCTCTGCCCGCCGTATGTCGCCATGGCTGCGGATCAGGTGATCGCCGTTCAGATTGACCACCGGAGTGCCTAACGCGGAGCGCAACGTGTCATCCTCACCAAGCATCACGCGTACGCACTCCCGGCCTGTCAGCCACTGTGCGCCGTTGCGCCCCAGGCCACCCCAACGGCTATTGGCGTCGCCCAGCCGGGACGCGTTCTGCCGGCCAACCAACGAGGCTATCGGATAAGCGTTGCCTACGGCCCAGTCATGCACAGAGTGCATAACGAGAATGGAGCCGCGCACCAGACGGAGCGAGACTACGCGGCGGAAGGCTCCTCCCGGAGCAAAAGCAAATTGCGAGAACGCGGCCTGCAACAGCACCATCGTTTCCACCACCGGCGAGTCCCCCGCCCCTGCCGCTGCCGTCATGAGACGCGCTCCAAAGCTGTGCCCCACCAGATGGATGCGGGTCTCCGGCAGTGCCCGGAATACTCGCGCCAACCCATGTGCGCCCACTTTTCCCGCGCGGCGCTTCATCGTGTAATAGCTGCCCAGGCCAGCCACTGCGCGCACGTCGCCCTGTGCGTTGGGCCGGCTGAACGGCGCCGACGGCCACCGCACCAGGCACAGCGGCGCGGGCGCCAGCGCGTCAGCAAAGTAAGTAGCCAGGCGCGCGGCATCGCCGTCGTCATTCAGCCAGCCGTGTGCGAAGAAGACGATATCTCTCGCGCGCAAACTCTTCAATTCATCGAGCCGCTCCGGCGCCACCAGCCGCCCATCGCGGTCGAAGGTGAGTTGAACGTAGCTCATTACCGATTACCTCCGCTGCAGCGCCTCAAACAGATTCACCAGCCCTCTGCCCTGGAAGCTTGGCACACGGCCCAGATCGGTGGCAGATTCGAGGAAGATCTCTTTCACCGCTTGCGGACGGCCCCGAAATTCTCCGCGCACCGAGAGAAACGCTGCAATGGCCCCGGAAACGTGCGGAGCGGCCATGGACGTGCCGGAATCCTCGATATACGCCGTGCGCCAGTCCTCCCCGGCAGGCGCCCGCGATAGCGCCGCAGGGCCCACTATCCGCTCGCCTGGCGCGAGCAGGTCCGGCTTCATCCGTCCGTCACCGGTAGGCCCCTTTGATGAGAAATAGCTGACGCCGTAAGTGTGAGGCATGTCGCGGTGTGTAGAGCCCACGGTGATGGCCAATGCGGCGTTGCCCGGGTCGTTGATGCTGAGATCCAGGCAGGCCCGCACCGCGCCGCCATTTAGCGAATTCTGATAGCCGTAACCGGAGTTGCCGGCTGCGACCACCACGACGACGCCGCTTTGCACAAGGCGGTCTACTTCGCGGCACAACGGCGATGCGCCACAGGCATACCACTCCGGGTCGAAATCATAGCCCAGGCTTAGATTGACGCCGTCGATCACGTGGCGGCGGCCGTGATCGTTGACCTGCTGTATCCAGGCCAATGCCGCAATGATGTCGCTCACGGCGCCGCAGCCGTCCGGGCCCAGCACCTTCAGGCTGACCAGCTTCGCGTCCGGCGCCGCCCCGCGCGGACCGTTGCACACCGCCGACCGCCCTGCCAATATGCCGGCGACATGCGTCCCGTGGCCGAACTCATCGCTGAGCGGCGAGTCGCCGCCGGTGAAATCGCGGTGCAATAGCCCCTCAGGCAGGATCAGATTGGCGCACGCATCGAAGTGCGAGTGCAGGGCGATGCCGGAGTCTGCAACAGCCCACACAATGCCCCGCCCACTGGCATTGAACGCTGACAACGCAGCATCCGCTTTGATGGCTGCCATCGAGGGTGTCGTTAACGCACGCACAGTGTGGTTCAGCCAGACGCGGTGAACCGCTGGTTTGTCGAGGGCACGAATCTGCCCGCCGCTGAGACGAGCCTCGAATAACCCTGGGACAACAGGGCGCGCCGTGAGTGCCAGTTCGCGCACAGCGTCAAGCGGTGCGTCGTGCCGCAACTCGATCAAGACACTGAAGATCTCACTGGAGCCAGCCTGGCCGAGCCGGTCCTCCAGCGCAAGATCGATGCGCCGGCCGCTGAGCCGGCGCGCATCGAATGTCGGAATACGTGACGCCACGCGGAAACCACCTCCACGCAGCAGTCTGGCGCGCTGCACGAACTCCGCCGCGCCGCCTCAGATGGAACTTACTGAAAACGCGGCAAAGTTAAATTTTGAAGCGCGGTCACCGGAGCGTCACTCCGCCTTCAGCGACGCCATATCAATCGAGAACCGGTACTTCACCTGCGACTTCAGCAGCCGTTCGTAGGCCTCGTTCACCTTCTGCATCGGGATCACTTCCACGTCCGCCGTGATGTTGTGCGCCCCACAGAAATCCAGCATCTCCTGCGTCTCGGCAATGCCGCCAATCAGCGACCCCGAAACGCTCCGCCGCCCGAACAGCAGCCCGAAGCCGGCCAATGCGAACGGCTTTTCCGGAGCGCCCACCAGCGTCAGGTTGCCGTCGCGAGCCAGCAGGTGAACGTAGGCGTTGATGTCGTGTTCGGCGGAAACCGTATCCAGGATGAAGTTGAAGCTGCCGGCGTGCTTCTGCATCTCATCCGCGTTCCGTGAAATCACCACTTCGTCCGCGCCCAGCCGCACGGCGTCTTCCTTCTTGCTCTCCGACGTCGTGAACACCACCACGTGGGCGCCCATCGCATGGGCCAGTTTCACGCCCATGTGGCCCAGTCCGCCAATGCCCACCACACCCGCCTTCGTGCCCTTACCCACGTTCCAGTGGCGCAGCGGCGAGTAGGTGGTGATGCCGGCACACAGCAAAGGCGCGGCGCCCGCCAGACTCAGATTCGCGGGCACCCGCAGCACAAAGTGCTCATCCACCACGATGCTGTCGGAGTAGCCGCCGTACGTCACGCCGCCCAGGTGCCTGTCCGGCGAGTTGTAGGTCAAAATCATTCCGCCGCAGAATTGTTCCAGCCCGGCCTGGCAGTTCGGGCAGGTCCGGTCGGAATCCACTAGGCAGCCCACGCCCGCCAGATCGCCCGGCTTGAACTTCGTCACCGCGGAGCCGACCTTCGTGACGCGCCCCACAATTTCGTGGCCCGGCACGCACGGATACACCGTCGGCATCACGCTCGACCACTCGTTCCGCACCGTGTGCAGGTCCGAATGGCAGATGCCGCAGTAGAGGATCTCGATCTGAACATCCTTCTCGCCCGGCTCGCGCCGCGCAATGGTCGTCGCTCCCAGCCCCGATGTTGCACTCGCCGCCGCGTATGCTTTTGTATTAAACATAGGCTCCTGTCCCTTTCCCGTCATCACCGTCCGGTCATCCGCTCCAATGCCTCCGGATAACGCGCCCCTACCGTTTGGATGGCCGCCGCTCCGCTTTCGATCTCCCGAAGATCGTCCGTGCTTAGCTTAATCGCAGTTGCGCCAAGGTTCTCATCCAGACGCTCCAGCTTCGTCGTGCCTGGAATTGGCGCAACCCACGGCTTCTGAGCCAGCAGCCACGCCAGCGCAATCTGCGCCGGAGTTCCGCCCTTTCGTCCAGCCATCGTCTTCAGCAGTTCGACAAACGCGAGGTTCGCCTTCATCGCTTCCGGCGTAAAGCGCGGCAGCATGTTGCGGAAGTCGTTGCTCGCGAATTTCGTGCTTTCGTCCATCTTGCCCGTCAGAAAGCCCTTGCCCAACGGGCTGTATGGCACCAGGCCGATGCCCAGTTCCTCCAGCGCCGGCAGCACTTCCGCTTCCGGCTTCCGCCACCACAACGAGTACTCGCTTTGCAGCGCCGCCACCGGCTGCACGGCATGTGCCCGGCGAATGGTTTCGACACCCGCTTCAGACAGCCCGAAGTGCCGCACTTTGCCGGCCTGAATCAGCTCCTTCACCGCCCCAGCCACGTCCTCAATCGGGACATCCGGATCCACGCGATGCTGGTAGAACAGGTCGATGACATCGGTCCGCAGCCGCTTCAGCGACGCGTCGGCCACCTGCTTGATATGCTCCGGCCGGCTGTTCAGGCCCAGCCAGCCCGGCTCGCCATTGGGCTTCAGTTGAAAGCCGAACTTGGTGGCGATCACCACTTCACCGCGTACCGGTTCCAACGCCTCGCCCACCAGTTCCTCGTTCGTGTACGGCCCATAGACTTCCGCCGTGTCGAAAAACGTCACGCCGCGTTCCACGGCCGTCCGCAGCAGGCCGATCATCTCCTGCTTGTCGTGCGGCACACCATAGGAGAAGCTCATGCCCATGCAACCCAGGCCCAGCGCCGAAACCTCCAGGCCGCCCGTTCCAAGTTTCCGTTTTTGCACTATCGCTCCTTCATTTCCAGAGTAGGAGCCACACTGCCGGATGCGGTATCCTGATCCTCCTGATTTCTTGCCCGATTCTGTCACTCCCACTTGATTCCGCCAATCACTCGGCTATCCTGAAACTGAAGACGAATGCCAGCCGCTACCAATTCAGCAGGCGTGCGACAGCCAGACCCACTTGCCGGGCTACGTGCCGAGATTGCCCGGCGGATTGCCTTTTTCATTGGATCGCAAGAGAAACTTTTAACTGATGTTCCGGGCCTTGCCTTCTACCGCCGCACTAGCCCCACGGCTCCATGCTCGTCCACTTATGAGCCCACCATTGCTGTCGTCGTGCAGGGCCGCAAGCGGGTCGAACTGGGCCGCAACAGTTTCACCTACGACGGTTCGCACTTCTTGCTGACCGCGCTCGACCTGCCGGTGGTCAGCCACGTGATTGAGGCCAGCGAACGCATGCCTTGTCTGGCCTTGGTGGTGCGCCTTGAGATGTCCGTGGTTCGCGAACTACTCAGCCGGGCTGAAATCCACATACCGGAGGCTCCGCCCGACAGTCTGGCCATGGCCACTTGCAGAATCACGCCGGAATTTCTCAACGCTTGCCATCGGTTCGTTGGGTTGCTGGACACACCACGCGACATTCCGTTTCTCGGCGGAATCATCCAGCGCGAAATCATCTACCGTGTTCTATCAAGCCCCGCCGGAGCACGGCTCCGCTCAATCGCGACGCTCGGTGAGCAGAACCATCGCACGGCCAAGGCCATCGCCTGGGTCAAGGAGAACTACTCCAAGCCGCTGCGCGTTGAAGATCTGGCGGACCTCGCCGGCATGGGCGTTTCCACCTTCCACCACCATTTCCGCGCCCTCACCGCGATGAGCCCACTCCAATACCAGAAGCATTTGCGCCTACAAACTGCGCGCGGCCGCATGCTGCTGGACGGACTCGACGCAGCCAGCGCCGCCTTCGAGGTGGGCTACGAGAGCGCCAGCCAATTCAACCGCGAGTACAGCCGTTTCTTCGGCCAGCCACCGATGCGCGACGTGCGCAACCTGCGCTCGCCCAACGCTCCGCCCATCGAGCCAATGCGCGAATAGGAGACGCGCACCGTGACGAGTCTGATCCGAATTCACGAAGACGTCCTGGCACGCACCACGGCCATCATCGAGTCCAAGCCGGACTGGCCCTGCCGCAAAGGCTGTGACGACTGCTGCCGTCATCTCGCCTCGCAGCCCTTGGTGAGCCGCGAGGAATGGCTCCTCATCGACGCCGCCATTGCCACGCTGCCGCCGGATGCGGCCGATGCGGCTCGTCGTCGCATCCGGGCTTCGGACAACTCAACTGTGTGCCCGCTGCTCGACACCGGCGCTGGAGCCTGTTTGATCTATGACGCACGCCCGGTAGCCTGCCGGTCGTATGGCTTTTATGCCGAGCGCGAACTCGTCCTCGGCTGCCATCACATCCTGGCCATCAGCGAGGAAACGCCCGGCATACTGTGGGGCAATCATCTCGCGTTGGATGAGCAGTTGCGCGCGTTCGGCGAAGCGCGGCCGCTTGCCGCCTGGCTCTGAGCTATTGCGCCTTCAGCTTCCGGTCGAAGAAGTCACCGGCGGCGTGCATTGCCCGCAGCCAGTTCGACTTCAGCAGGAAGTCGTGCACCTCGTCCGGGAAGATCAACTGCTCGAACTCCACGTTGCGCTTGCGCAGCTCTTCCACCAGTTGCACGGTCTGGTTGAAGATCACGTTGCGGTCGTCGTCACCATGTACCAGCAATACTGGCGATTTCCATCCGTCGAGGCTAGACATCGGCGACGACAACCACGCCGTGCGCTGGAACTCCTCCACCAGTTGTTTGGCATTCGGGCTGGTGTCCTGGATGTCGCGGACCCAGTTGTGGACACCGTGAAAATCCACGCCCGCCGCAAACAGGTCGGAGCCACGGGCCAGGCCCAACGCTGTTAAGTAGCCTCCGTAGGAGCCGCCCCACAGCCCGATGCGCTTCGGGTCGACGCCTTCCACGGTGCGCAGATAGAGTCCGGCGCCTGCCACATCCCGGTATTCGCTGCCGCCAGAAGCGCCGTAATCCAACGCCTCGCGGAATTCCATGCCGTAGCCGATACCGCTCCGGTAATTTACGCTCAGCACGATGTAGCCGCGGCTCACCAGCCACTGATCGAACGCATAGGCGTTGTGGTAGTAGTACATCGTGTGGAAGCCGAGCAGCATCTGCCGCCGCGATCCGCCGTGGAAGAAGATCACCGCCGGACGCTTTTCACCAGCCTTCAGGTCACGCGGCACAAACAATTGCGCCGGAATCTGTAAGCCATCGGTGGCAACAAAATGCACGGCCTTCGACTCAACCAGTGAATTAGCCGGGAATTCACCTGGAAGGTCCGTCAACTCGCGGATCTCACCCGCCGCCGTTCGCAGCGCGGGCCGCGCCGGCAGCGTTGCCGATGAATGTAGCAGTCCCAGTGCTCCGCCGGACAGCGCCACCGGAGCCCATTCAATTCCCTGCCCCGTGGTCAGACGTTGCGGAGCGCCGCCACCGACCGGCACCTTCCAGATGTGCCGCCGGTCGATATCGTCCTGGTTCGACGAGACGTACAGCGAGGCGCCATCAGGGCTTGGCTCAAGGTATTCCACTTCAAATTCGCCCGGCGTCAACGCTTTCGCCGCACCGCCATCTTCCGGCACGCTGTATAGGATCTTCCAGCCGTTGCGCTCCCACGGAAAGACGATCTGGCCCGCTCTGCTCCAGATGATTGATGGCCCGTAGAACACCGGTGCAAATACGCTTCCGCGCCCCTCGCCGGCACGGAAGATTTCCCGTCCAATACCCGTCTGCGTGTCAGCCACGCGGATGGCCCACGGCCGCGCCGAGCGCCGCGCACCGAACGGAATCGGCGAGCGGTCCGATGGCTGCCGCAGGAACGCGATCCGCTTCCCATCCGGCGACCACACCGGCGTTGTGTCGCGGTCCGTTGAAGGATCCATCCAGGTGATGGCTCGCGTCGAAAAATCGTAAATGCCGATGAACGCGTGATCCGAGCGCGACGCAGACAATGCCAGCCGTTTCCCGTCAGGCGAGAACGCCAGCCCCGACGCGCCACCGCGCGGTTTCACCAAGGGGGCGCTCTTGCCGTCGGCATACATCCAGACCGTCGAGCCTTTCACCCAGACGAGCCGGCTCGAATCCGGCGAAAAACGCGGTGACGCGCCGTCACCCACGCGCTGCGGTTCACCACCAGCGAAGTCCACCACCCACACAGCCTGCTCGGCGCCCAGGGGCGTAGAAATCGGATTTGGCGCTTCGCCCGACCGGTTAGCGGAACCACCACGAACAAACGCAATTCGCGCTCCGTCGGGAGACAGCGTCAGTTCGGAAATTTCCTGGCCGTCCTCTACCGCGTAGCGTGTCAACTGCCGAGCCTGGAACGCAGGGCCCTCAGCCACCCAGATGTTCCAGGGCCCGTTGCCGTTCGTCACCCAGGCCAAGCGGTTCGCCGCCGGCGCCGAAGTGATCTCGAACGGGAACGAGGTTCCCATGACTTGTTCCAGCGTGAACTGGGCCGGAGCCACCCCGGCGCCCAGCAGCAAGGCACAGACCAATCGCAGGCTTGACATGGTCTCAGGGTAACTCGAAGCCGACGAAGCGTAATCTGCCGGCGCGCTCCACCTGCACGGCCACCGCATCGCCGGGCTTCATCTTTTTCAGCATGGCGCGCAGTTCGGCGACAGAATTGATGGTGGCGTGATTCAGGGCGTAGATCACATCACCGGCCTTGAAGCCCTCTTCTATCAGCGGAGCATCGGCGTGACGCGCCGCCACCAGCACGCCGCCTTCCTCGCGCCGTACGGGCTGCAACTGGTCGCGCAGCGCCGCGGTCAGGTCCACGGCGAATATCCCCAACTCGCTCACCAGGTTTTCTTCGCGGCTGGCCAGCTCAGCGTAGGTTGACGCCTCGTCGTGACGCTCCACCACCTTCACTTTGGCCGTCAGCTTTCGGGCTCCGCGCTGTAATTCAAGAGTCACGGTTTCGCCAATGACGGGCCGGTAGACGCTGACATTGAACTGCCGCGCATTCTCCATCGATTTTCCATTGAGCGTCAGCACCACATCGCCGACGCGCAGTCCGGCGCGTTCGCCCTCACCTTCCGGTTCGACATCGCCGATCACCACACCCCAATCCTGCGGTAGCTTCCAGCCCAACGCCAGCGCCGGCGAGATGGTCTGCACGGTGACGCCAATCTCACCACGCACCACGCGGCCGACCTTACGAAGCTGCTCCACCACGCTGGAAACCAGGTTGGACGGCACCGCGAAGCCAATACCTTCGCTGCCTCCCGATTGAGTCATGATCAGCGTGTTGATGCCCACCACGCGCCCTTCAGTATTCACCAGCGGCCCACCGCTGTTGCCCGGGTTGATGGGCGCATCGGTCTGGATGTAGATCATCGGGTCGTCGGACTTCAACTGCCGCGCGGGCGAGCTGACAATGCCCATGGTGACGCTGTTGTCCAGCCCCATCGGGCTGCCAAAAGCAAGTACGATTTGGCCCTGCTCTACCTTGTCGGAATCCGCAAGCTCCAACGCAGGCAGGTTCTTTTCATTCACTTTGAGCAGCGCCACATCAGCTTCCAGGTCGAGTCCGACAATTTCGGCATGCACGCTATGACCGCGGGGCCGCGCCATTCCAGGTGACTCAAGCTCCGGGCTTGGCGGAGCCGCGATGGTTACGACAACGCGCTGCGCGCCCATTACAACGTGGGCATTGGTGGCGATATAGCCGTTCGGATCGATAATCACACCGGAGCCGGAACTCTGCTGGCGCGCCGCCACGCCGGGCTCGTCGGTTTCATCGGCATCCAACTGCCGGTAACCGATGGCCGCCACCTTCACGACGGAACGGTGGACCGTGCGACTCAGCTCCTGAAAACTCGCGCTCAGCGCGGCTAGACCGTGCTGAGCGGGCGTCTGGGCCGCCGCCACACAGGCAAACGTAATTACCAAGCCGATCAGGCGCACAACTCGAACCCCCGATTTGTCCTATTCTAGCGATAAGTCCGGATCGACCGTTAAGGAGGCTCCTGCCGTATGCTGCGCCGCCGTACCTTCCTGGCTTCCGCTGTCTCTCTTCCCCTGCTGGCCGACACCGCCATGCCCATGGTGCGGCTCGGCAAAACCGGCTTGAATGTCTCGCGCCTCATTGTAGGCGGCTATCACATGAATGTGCGCGGCGAGGAAAACGCCATTGCGCTGCTACACCGCGCGGTCGAGTTGGGCGTCAATTTCTTCGACAGCGCCAACAATTACCATCGCGGCAAAAGCGATGAGATCTACGGCAAGGCCTTCGGCGGGGCCATGCGCCAGAAGGTCATGCTGATGACCAAGTGCGAGCGCTATGGCCGCGACGAGGCGATGGCCGTGCTCGAAACGCAGCTCCGCAAGATGAAGACGGACTACCTGGACCTGTGGCAGTGCCACCAGGTTTGCGAGCCGAACGAGGTGGACCAGATCCTCGGCCCCAACGGCGCATTGGAGGCGTTTGTGCTGGCCAGGAAACAAGGCAAGGTTCGCCACATCGGCTTCACCGGCCATCGAGATCCGGCCATCCATCTGCGCCTGCTGAACGCGACCGATGAATGGGAGACAGTGCAGATGCCAATCAATCTGATTGACCCGCACTACCTCAGTTTCGTCCGCAACGTGCTGCCGGCGGCGCGTAAGAAGGGCCTGGGCATTCTCGCCATGAAGAGCAACGGCATGGGCGCCATTTCACGCAACCAGATAGCGCGCCCCGCCGAGTGCCTGCGTTTTTCGTGGAGCCAGGATGTAGACGCTGTTGTTTCGGGCGTCGAGACCATCGAGCAATTGGAAGAGAACGTGGGCGTGCTGAAAACGCTCCGCAAGATGACGCCGGCAGAGATTGAGGCGGTGCTCACCCGCACGGCAAAAGGCAAGACCGGGCCGCAAATTGAGAACTATAAGCGGCCGCAAGGCAACGCCTGTCTTCACACGCACAATGACGGCGAGCCCGCTTAAGGCAGACCGATGAACGCGCGAGCCGGTGCTCCGTCGGCGCCGGCCACCCGCAATGGCAGGCAGACGAATTCGCACTCTCCGGCAGGGACATCAACGAGCCGCAGCCCTTCCACGGCCCAGATACCGGCGCCGAGCAGCGTCAGGTGCGTTTCCCGCATGTCGTAATGGAAGCCGCCCACTGAAAGACCATCAACGCCGACCAGGGCAACTGCCGTGTCAGCCAACACGGATGCGGCAGCGGCTGAGATATAGACGAAGTTTTCGTCGAAGCCATCACACAGGGAGTTGCGGGTCCGGAACAAAACGCGATCGCCACGTTTCAAACACGTTGGCAGATGTTCGGGACGGATGGAGACAGGATCGTCCACCGACACCACCAACGCCGGGCCCAACATCACCTCGGCCGGCATGGCGTCAATGGCGGGCGCGCCGGCGATGAAGTGCGACGGCGCGTCGATGTGCGTGCCGGTGTGTGTAGTGACGTGGAGCGCGGTCGCATTGAAGCCATCGCCGTGCTCGATGGAGGCAAACAGGCGAGCCTCCACCCGCGGATCACCCGGCCACACCGGCATAGCCGGTACGACGGGCATTGAGACGTCAATCCAGCGCATTAGCGCTCCGGCAACTCTCCCAGCGGCCTCCAGTAGATATTCCGGAAGGCCACCGGGCCGTGATCCCCCTGCAACATGACAGGGTTCTCCGGCGCTTCAGCAAGATTCATGTGAGCCCGTGTTGGTGCGGGCACGTCAACGTTCTGCTGGATCATCACGCCGTTGAACAGCACCATCAGGAAGCGGGCGTTCTCAACCTTCTTCCCCGAGCCATCGAAACGCGGCGCGCGGAACCAGATGTGATAGCTCTGCCATTCACCGGCATTGCGTTCGGCGTTGACGCGCGGCGCGGAGCCATGCAGCGGGCGGCCGTTCACCCATTCGTGGTAGATGGCGCCGCAATCGCCGCTGGTGAGATCCTGCACACCGAAACTGTCGAGAATCTGCACCTCGTACAGGCCGTGCAGATACACGCCCGAGTTGGCGCCGCGCGGGATCATGAACTCGATGTAGAGCTCAACGTCGCCGAACTTCTGGTCGGTGACGATGTTCTGCGTCCGTCCGGCTTTACCGTTGAGGATACGGTCGCCCTCGGCGCCGACGGGCGAGAGCGCCTTGGGGCTATACATACGGTCGAAGCGAATGCCGCGTGCAGCCAGCCATTCGTGGGGCTTTGACGCGTCCAGGGCGTGCCACCCAGACAGGTCGTGACCGTTCAACAGAGGCTTCCAGCCTTGCTGTGTGAGGAAAGGCGGGTCCTGCGCCAAAACCGCGAGGGCGGTGAGAACGGATGCGAAGATCAAGCGTCGCAACATGCCGCCATTATTTCACTAAGCACCGGGCTCGGGCGGAGGCGGTGGCCGAGGCGTCTCAACCAGCACGGACACCACATAGTATGGCGTCGCCGTGGAGGCGTCGGGCCAGGCGAGTGACGGTGTCAGTTCGAACCAGTACTGCAGATCCCAGCGGGGATCGACATCGGCGGCAGGGATAGTAAAAACAGGACGGGCCACCGGTGTTTCAATCATTTTCCACTCGGCTTGCTGATTTAAGGCGCGGTAATGCAGCCGGAGCCACGTGATGCCCGTCTGCGGCCAGACCCGCAACGCAAGCGTCAACGGCTTCCCTGCCCATACAATCTTTGGCGGTGTGTGTTCGATAGCGATGCGCGGCGTTACGGGTACGGGCGCCTTCAGTTCGTCGCGCCAATAGCCGGCACGGCCCCACAAATGGAACAGCGCGCCGTCGGCCTGCCATTCAGGGCCCGCATGTGGCGCGTCGATTTCGAAACCAGCGCCGCCGCCGATGGCAAAGCTCGCCACGGCGCGGCGCACGTAGGCAGCGTCAGCAGCCGACGCACCCCACAATTCCCAGTAAAGACGCCAGGCACGGGGGCGGTCCGGCACGGGAGGCTTTTCCAGGTAGTTGTCGAACGATTCGCCGGGCGCGGCTTGCAGCGGCGGATATGGCGGCCCGAAGCGCTCGCTGTTGAATGGCGCGGCCAGCCGCAGAGGGATCTTTGAAGCCACTGCGGAGGCAAGAAGCTTGGCGTCCAAGTGCGCTGTACGCAAGTCCAACTGCACCAACCGCCCGGCTTGGCCAAGCACGTCGATAGCCGCCTCGCCATTCGATTCACCGGAAAGCTGAATGCCGTGCAACGCCGGACAGGCCGCCACTAGCATGGGCAACGCGTCGCGCACGTAGCTGGCATCGCCAGTACCCTCAGACGGCCAGAAGCCCAGAACAAATTCAACGCCGTAATCCGAAGCCATTTGAGCGATGGCGCGTACGCCGGCGAGACGGCGCTCGCGCAGTTCCTCAACACCGCTGGCTAAGGCGCTGCCACTCCGGCCCGGCGGACGCACCCAGCCAGAAAGCATCAGTGAGAGCGGCTCACGAAATACGAGATTGAAGCGGTTGATGCGCTCACGCGCCAGCGTCTGGAAAAAGCCGCGCCACAACTCGCTGTTCTGGAACCACGCCTCATCCTGATCCGCAGCGCGCACCACCCAGCGCACGCCGCGCAATTCGTTGGACGGCTCACGTTTAACGGCCGTCAGGAAACCACGCTGGCGAACCTGTTCCGCCGCCTCCAGCAGGCCGTACATCAGGCCACGTTGGCTGCCGCCGCGCACAATGTTACCGAGGATGGAAAAGCCATCGTGCGGCAGCACCATGGAGTATTCGGTGAGGACCGGTAACCGCTGCGGCGTGACGCCACGCTCAGCCACGGCGCGCCGTAGTTCGGCCTGACCGAAATCAATCGGTCCGGCCGAGGCAAAGGCTGTTAGCAACAGCGAGGCGACAAGCGTCTTCACGGCGATGAATCCGATGATAACCCGCTTGACACCGGAGGCGCCTCATCGATAGCGTTGCTAGCGTGATCAACCGCAGACATTTCTTCCTCGGCGCCTGCACCGCGGCCGCCGCCACGCGCGTTTTCGGCGCCAACGACCGTCTTCGGATCGGCTTCGTCGGCCTGGGTGGACGAGCCCGCTGGCTGCTGCAGAACGAAGAGTTCCCCAACGCCGACATCGTCTCTTTCTCCGATTGCTACGCGCCACAAATGGAGCGCGCGGCGGGTATCCGGCCGGCGTACGCCAACGCCAAACGCTACAGCGAATACCAAAAAATGTTTGAAACGGAAAAGCTGAATGGCGTTTTTGTCGAGACCACCACGCACGCCCGCGTGCTGATTGCGATACACGCACTGGCGGCCGGTATTGATGTCTACGCCGAGAAGCCGATGGCGCTGACCATCGCCGAGGGCCGCGCGCTGGAGCGCGCCGTGCGGCATTACAAGCGGATTCTACAGACCGGCACGCAACAGCGATCGATGCCGCTGAACGTGTGGGCCAGCAAGTTTGTGCGGGAAGGCGGGCTGGGGCGCGTGAAGGAAGTGATTGCCTGCAATTTCCTGCCGCCAAGGCACTGGGAAAACCGGCCGGCCGAGCCGATGCCCGAAGGGATGAATTGGGACGCCTGGTGCAACCAGACTGAGCTACGTGGGTATTGCCAGGAGCTGCGCCGCGGCTGGTCGAACTACAGCGACTACGACGACGGTGGGCAGAGCTGGGGCGTTTCCGGCTGGGGCACGCATTCACTGGACCAAGTGCAGTGCGCACTGGGCACCGACGATACCGGCCCTGTAGAGATCTGGTCGGAAGACGAAGGGCCCGCGGCGCCGGTGGTGATGCGCTACGCGAACGGCGTGTTACTGAAGTGTACGGGCAAGAAGCGGCCGGACCACTCTGATCTGGGCGCCATTTTCGTGGGCGAAAAAGGCACGTTGGAGATCAAGCGCGGCAACCTGGTGGCGAACCCCGTGGAGTTGGTGAAAGACAAGCCCGCCGACAATCCGGAAGGCGCGGGCGAATGCAGTTGGCACGTGCAGAACTTCCTGGATTGCATTCGTACGCGCAAGCTGCCGAACGCGGACGTTGAGATCGGCCAGCGCTCCACCAGCGTGTGCCACCTGATCACCATCTGCCGCGAGTTGGGACGCAAGCTACAGTGGGATCCGAAGGCAGAGCGCTTCCCCGACGCCGACGCCAATGCGCGGCTCTCGCGCCCACGGCGCAAGGGCTACGAACTGCCGAAGATTTAGCTCACCGCGATCGGCCCGGCAAGGCAACGCAGCCCGCTGGTCTTCATGAGCAGTCCATGCGAGTGACAGACCAGCGTACGCGCGTAAATGCCGAGCGAAGGTACGGCACACCAGACGACGCGATCGCGCGGCAGACTGGCGCGCGATCGCACTCGCAGACCCGATGACGAAAAGTCCGTTACCTGGGCGCGCACCTGTGCGCCCGTGTTGCCGTGTTCCCACCAAAGAGTGGCGGCGGCATCGGTGGTAAAGCGGCGCTCACTGCGGCGTTCGTCCATGAGAACACTTTCGCGCGAGCCAAGCGCAGCTTCAAGAGCTGCTTGTACTAGAGCTCCCGGATTCGAATGTGTTTGAACTCGATCCAATACCCCGCGCGATGGGCCTGTAGCGCGATCTGGCCCGGCTCGACGCGGCTGAGCAGTTCACACTCCGTCACCGTATCGCCGTCGATCCGCACCCGGCAGTAGCGCCCCTTGATGCGGATCTCCAGCAGGAACCACTTTTCATCCGGAATACGCGGATAACGGCTGCGGCACAGGTGGTAGAGAGAGCCGGTGGGGAAGTGCGCCTCCTCGACCGGATGGAGTTGGATTTCGTAATAGCGGTCCGTGCCCGTGCCCTGCATCTTGTACCGGAACAAGATTCCCGAATTATGTTGCGGGCAACCGCGAGCATAGCACTGGAACTCAAAGTCCTGGTACTTCTTTTTCGTGGCCAGATGGCCCAAGCCGTCGCAACGCAGAACGGAACCAAAGGTGCGGAAATCGGGCGTGCCCTCAGTAACAGTCCAGACGCGGTTCAGATCGGCGGGTTCTTCGTAGAGCGCGGTCCAGGGCCGGTCCGTCGACGCCAACTCCCGCACGCGGAAATTTCGGTAGCGGCAACGCGCCGAGGCTCCGGCGATGCCGATGTAGCCCTTACGCAGGCGCAGCATCAGGTCAGGGTTGTGCGCCATGTCCAAATCGTGGATCTGGGCGTCGTTGAACCACACCTGCAAGCGCGGATACTCACAAAGCACGCGAAAGCTGTTCCACCCCTGGTGTACGTTGGTGAGCTTCGGCGCAATGACAGGAAAGATGGAGCCGACCGACGTGGCGTGCGGCTCCGCCTCGGCCTTGTGGAAGACTTTCAGCATCTTGCCAGCCGTCGATGGGTGGCCATGCTCAGGAGCGTGGAAATAAATGCCCGAGTCGGTCCAGGCGTCACCCGGGATGAAGAACTCACCACGCAGATCGAAGTTCTCGTACTCGCGCGCCGAACGCAGCCAAGCAGGTATCGAAGCGTGCTCGGCCACGGTGACTTCATCACCATCCAGAATGAAGGCGCTCTCGGGGGCATCTACCCTTACCCAGTCCTTCAGCGGCGTAAAACCCGTCTCAGTCTCCCCGGCCATCAGCGCCGGGGCGGGCAGCGTCATCAGCATGTGTCGGCGTAGCATCGTTCACCAAAATATCAGTTCGACGCCCGCCAAGTAAGTACGTCCAGGCATTGCCACCGTTAGCACTTCTTCATATCGGGTCCCGGTAATATTGGCGAACTGTAGGAACGGCCGTACGCGGCGAGTGGCGCGTGCGACGGAGACATCCCACACAGCGTAAGGATCACGCCCACGACGCTCCAGCGCGCCCAGCCGCGTACGCGCTGTGTAGTGGCCGAGTGAAGCGGTCCAACTGAAGACGCCTGAATGTACGGGGTAGTTGTAGGCGTACTTCGTGTAGACGCCGGCGTCGAGCGCGGAACGTGCCCGCATGGCAGTGTAGCTCCAGTCGAACACCTGCCGGCGCCAACGCAGACCGGCCGATGTCTCCAGCCCCTTGAAATTGAGGCGTGTGATGTTGGCCGCCTGCCACGGCCCGGAGGGCGACGCGCTCATGTAGTCGATACCGTCGCGGTCGCGCCGCTCGAACACGGTCGTCTGCACGCGCCAGGCCGAGGCAGGACGCCAGTCCGCTCCCGCTTCGGTACTCCAGGCGCGCTCGGCGCGCAGCGCCGAGTTGCCGCGATTGGCCGGATCGTTATAGAAAAGCTCCGTGAACGTAGGCACGCGATAGGCCCGGCTGACCGACGCGCGGAGCTTCAGCTTCGCCGTAGCCCAGTAGCCGCCGGAAATCGACGGGCTGAACTGATCGAATGCGCCGCGGTAGCTTTCCGTGCGCACGCCGGCCGAGAACGAGAAACGCCCCATGGCTCGTGCGTCCAAAGCCGCGTAGGCGGCACCGCGAGCGCGATTATGGTGCCCGAGGTTGGACGACTGTATGGAATCCGCGAACATCTCCGCGCCGCTGTAGAGCGTGAAGTGGCGGCGCACTTCATCGCGGCGGCGCAGAGAAGCCTGCCAACTCTCGGCGGCGTGGTGGTTCTGGTAGCGCTGCGGGTTGTCGCGATAGAGATAGAACAGATCCGTATGGCGCCGGTAGCTCAGCGCCGCATCGGTACTCCGGCCAAACTGCTGACGCACGTCCGCAAACCACGTTTTGGTGCGTTCCCAACTCGGATAGGCGCCGTAGAAGTTGCCGGCCCCATAGGCGCGGTCGGCGGCGGCCAATTCCAGACCTGTAGTGCCGAGCCTTGTCCGCATGGTGGAACTGGAACTGCCGGCCAAAGCCCGGTAGTCCCGGTCCGGCATGAAACCGGTGGAGAAATCGCGCGCCAGGCTCACGCGCTCACTGAAGCGGCCGAACACTCCGCCTGCGCCGAGCGACTGCTGCTGCGCTCCGTCGCTGCCCAGCGCGGCGCGTGTGCGCACCTGCCAGCCCTCCGGCTGACTGGTGATGATGTTGACGACGCCGCCCATGGCGTCCGAGCCATAGAGCGTGGAGCCCGCGCCGCGCAGCACCTCGACGGATTCAATGGCGTCGAGCGGCACGGGCACGTCCATCGAGTGGTGGCCGGTCTGCGGATCGTTCATGCGGCGCCCGTTCAGCAGCACCAGCGTCTGGCCGAACGTCGCGCCACGGATCGATAAATCGCCCTGCAATCCATTGGGCGCGCGCTGGCGCAGGTCCAGCGATGGATCCAAGCGGAGCAGATCCGGCATCGCGATGAGGGTCAGGCGCAGGTCGCGCGCTGGCAAAGAAATAACGGCGCGGTCCGCCTCTTCCAATGGCACGGGCTCCCAGGCGCCGGAGACAACAATCGTCTGGCGCACCGGTTGCTGGGCGAAGAGACAGATGGCCAGGAGAAGCAGAGCAAGAGAACGAAGCATCAGCGGGAAAGAACGGGGCGGTAGCCCTACTTTTTAATTGTCGCAGATTCGACGAACTCGATCTGAACTCGCCGGACAAAGTGCGCAGGCTCCGTCTGGCGTAGCCTAAAGACAACCGCGTGTTCAGTGCCGCCGCCGGCAAAGGCACTACGGAGTGTCGCGTAGTCGGTCACCAGCGGCGCCAGCGGAATACCATTCGACACCGTGCCAGGCACCAGACGAAAGTGCAGAATACGGCCGGAGTTGGTTTGGACGTCAATCCAGAGTGGCGCCACACGCCAGACAGCCTTAGCCAAGTGGCCGAGAGTAGACAGGCGCAGATGAATTCGTGCCGTGACCACACCTGCGCCAGCGGGAACGGTAATGGCGTCTCCAATGCGGCTGTCGACCCGCCCCAGTAGACGGGGTGACGTCCAGCGGGAAGGACCGGCACGGCGCAGCAAAAGACGTTGGGCCGAATCGTCGTTGGCCTCCAAACGATAATGGGACAGCACCGCAAGCCAGGTTGCGGGCGTTTCGAACCACATTGCCCGGCCATCCACTGCCCCATATGAGACGGCCAGAAAATCAGGGGCCTCTGGCGCGGCAAAGTGGGCGGCGCACCACTGGTCGAGCTCGCTGGTGTAGGCGCCGAACAGTTGCAACGTAGGGTTCGGGCGCCAGCGCAGGCCGTTGGCCGGCACGATGGACAAATCCCACGGCAGGCTATCGACGGTGGCGTCGTGAAGGCCGGCGCGCCAGGCATCCGGCAGACGGTTAACCCTCAGAGCCGACTCACTGCGGCGCTTCAAGTCGGCGCGCGTCTCGTTCAAATACAACAACGTACTCAGCTTTCGAATGCCGCTCACACCAAAGGCATTGCGAGCATAGCCGGCGAAGGTTAGAGGCGGAATAGAAGGGTAAATCAGGCCGCAAACCAAAGAGATGCCGATGACCAACGCCCCGGCCATCGCTCTGAGACGGCGTGCGCGTCCCGGGCAGAGGAACGCCAGAGCGGCCACCGCGGCCGCCAGACCGAAAAACGCCGTGACGTGCCCGTCCTGGCGGGAAAAAGCGTGCCGGAAAGCCAGGACCAGCATGGGGGCGAACAGCCAGGCTTTCCGCCATCCGGCCAACCCCAGGGCTAGGCACGCCGCCGCCAGCAATGCCAGCACCACAGTCCAGGCGCTGCCCGCCAGGGACATGGCTACACTCAATTCGGCGCCAATCCGCCACCATTTCACAAACCAGGAAAAGAAGCCGGCCGTGGTGGGGAAGAACACCCACATCACAGGGATCACGACACACAGAAAAGCCGCCCAGCAGACCGCCACACGCGTCCTGTGGCGCCAGGCCAGAACGCTGAACACCGCCAACGCCGTTACCCCACACACTGCGGCGCTGAACTTGATGAAGACCATTACGCCGGCCGTCGCGCCGGCGATGCCCGCAAAAATGGGGTCGTAGCGTGTCTCGTCCAGGGCCGCCAGGGCGCACAATCCAACCAGCAATGCCAGATGATATTCAGCCCACAGGCCCGTGGCCACTCCAGCCGCAAGGGCCAGACCGAAGCCCCAAACGCACCACTCGCCGTATGTACGCCTGAAGTGACAGAGTACGGCCGCCAATGCCCCCTGGACCAAAGCCCACACGGCAATCGCCCAGGCAATGTTCGGCCCAATGTCTTGTGTAACCAGGAGAAAACCGAAGGGGCCGTATGGCGAGATAAAATCCCGGCCATAGACAAATTCGCTGTGTGGCAGGCGATTAACGGCAATCACCCACGACGGGTCAAGCCCGGGCTGTAGCGGCAGATAGACACCTGGCAGTGTGGCTACAACCACATAGATGACAAGCCCGGCAAAAGCCCAGAGCCGCTGCCGGCGCGCGATTGGCGACACAGCTGCGCTTGACATGCAGTTTCAGTGTAGCGCCTGCGTCAGTTGCCGGACTGCACCCTCACCTTCATGCCCGCGTCCAGCCGGCTGAGTCCGCTGACGGCCACCGTCTCACCTTCGTTGAGACCTTCCAGAATCTCGTATTCATTCGGGAAGCGGTCGCCGATCTTCACCTCGCGCACGTCCACCGAGCCGTCCGCCTTGATGACAAAACTCTTGTTCGTGCCCAGCACGTACTGCACGGCGCGCGACGGCACCACGCGGATGGAATCGTTCTTATCCGTCAGCAGATGAGCGCGTGCGTAGGAGCCCGGCTTGAGCTCCTGGCGCGGGTTCTGGATCAATGCCTCAACAATGAAGGTGCGTTTTGTCTGATCGACGGTGGGCGATATGCGCCACACCCGGCCTTCAAACCGGCGGTCGGCAAACGCTTCCATCGTCACGTCCACTTTCTGGCCGTTCTTCACCCATGGGCTCATCCGCTCCGGCACCTCGATGCGTAGCCGGATAGGATCGGTCTTGACCAGTGTGAACAACGGCGAATTGGTGCGCACGTATGCGCCGGCCACGGCCTGGCGGTCCTTCACATAAGCCGCAAACGGTGCGCGCACGCTGGTGTCGCGCAACTTCTTGCGTTGCAGGTCCAGCACGGCTTTGACGCGCTCAATCTCTTGCAACAGGTTCCGCGTCTGATTCACCGTAACGTCGTATGCGGCTTGCGCCGACTGGTAGCGCGCCTGGGCCTGGTCAAGATCGGACTTCGGCCCGATGCCCTGCGCCACCAGTTCACGCGTGCGCCGGTAACGCGTTTCGGCGTCAAAGACATCGGCCTGCGCCCGGCGCACATCAGGAGCGGTCGTGATATCGGTGAGCTTCTCGTTTTCGTTCTTCAGGCCCACCCGCACGAGGCTCTGGCGCAACTGCGCCTCCTGCTGCGCCACCATGTAGCGCTGCTCCTCGTCCGAAATCCGGGCCAACACCTGGCCGGCCATCACGGAGTCGCCCAGATCCGCCTTCACATTTTCCAGGCGCCCATCCACTTCGGCGCTGATCACGGCCTCTTCCAGCGGGAAAAGCGTGCCGACGCCGTCCACGCTGCGTAGCACCGAGCGCGTCTGCACCTTCGCCACACGCACAGCGGGCGGACCGGATTCCTTTTTGGCCCGGGGATCCGGACCGCTATGACAAGCCGTGGCTGCGAGCAAAGCGGCTACGGGAAACATGACGCGGACAAACTGCGAGAAGTCCAGGAATAGTCCTGAACAAGAGCGCGGAAGTAACACTCCAATAGGCGCCCGGCCTTATCTTTCGGTTACCCGCGATGCCGCTATTCTATCAGCAGTTGTCCAGCTTGCTTAGGGCTCGATCCGATAAAACAGTCCGCTGTTCTTGGCGGCGATGGCGGGCTTGCCCGTATCAATGACGCGGTTCAGGAAGTAAGAACCCGTGTTGCCCGTGACAAAGACGCCGCCAGTAGAATCGATGAACACACCGTTAGCCACGTCGTGGCCTGCGCCGCCATAGGCCAACGAGAATACCAACTGGTCGTCGCCCGTCTTCGTACCATCAAAACGCGCTACAAACGTATCCGACAGCACTACGGTTGGTTGCGCCCAACCATCAAAGCCTTTGAACGGGAAGTCGTTTGAGGTGGTGTAGCCGACCACTGTCACGGTCTTCGACGCCGGATCCCACGCCGCCGCATACGGCACCTCCCCGCCCGAACCGCCGAAGTATGTGCAGAGCGTCACAAAACCGTCGTAGCGCTTCGTCAGGTCCAGGCGCATCAGGTAGGCATTCACTCTGCCGTTGCGCCAACTCTGGTATGCACCGTCCGTCACTGGAAGATCGTCGCTCATCGTGTAGCCGGTGACCCAAACGATACTGGGTGATTCCACGGCCAGACCAAGCGCCGAATCCACTCCCGTCCCCCCCAGGTAGCTGCCATACAGGAATGAGTCGAACAAAAATTTGTGCGGATCGATTTTCAGAATGAAGCCATCGCCGTAAGAGATCTGCGAAGTGTAGCTGGCCGTATCTGAAACCGGCAGATCGTCGGAGAACGTCTGGCCTACGGCATAGATGTTGTCCTCGGAGTCCACCGCGATCTTTTGAATGGTGTCCGCCCCATCCCCGCCAAAGTAGCTGGCATAGAGGAATGTGTTATCGGTGGCATCCGGTAGTACGGCCCACAAGAACCCATCGGTTCCGCCACGATTCTCTGGCTGTAGCGAATAGCCCGAAATCATCTTGGTGATGTCACCCGAAGCGGTGTAACCGCCAACCGCGATGAAGTTCGAACCAATTGCCATCGACGTCGCATAGTCCGTCTTGGTGCCGCCGAACAGCGTGGAGTAAAGGATCGTGCTCGTCTTGTTATAGAGATCCGTCGTGTCGGTACCCGTAATAGCCACATCCGGGTTGAACAACGTCAGAAAGGTATCCGTCGTGCCGGCCACCTCGGACTGAATCGCATTGTCAGTCACCGGGAAATCGGTCGAGGCCGTGTTGCCACACAGCGCCAGGCGCGTGCCGAACATCTTCACGTCCACCGCCTCGTCGTCCCCCGTGCCGCCAAAATAGGTGAAATAGGTCAGTGTCCAGACACCGTCAACCTGTTTGATACGCGCGATGAAGGCGTCTTTCGTGCTCATCAGCTTGTAGTAATACGTCTTCGTCGTCTGGCCCGTGATGTTCTTCAGGATGTATTCAAAATTGGATGACGTCACTGAGCCAACCAGCCAGAAACCGCCATCCGGCGCCTCACAGGCGGCCTTCAGATAATCGTTTTCAGTGGAGCCGAAGTAGCCCGCATAGCTCATTTCCGGATCGATCACCAGTTCCCGGGAACGATCATATGCGCCCAGTTCAAAGCGCACTTCGCCTTGCCGGGTCAGCCGGTAGCGGCTCTCCACCACACGGCGTTGGCCGTTTACTTCCTGGTAGGCTTGCGGCGGCAGTTGGCGCACGCCACCCGCTAACAGCAATGAGCCATCCTTCTCAATCTGCGGCTTCTGGCCGGAGAACTGCATCCGCACACGCGCCGGATCTGCGCCCGGCCGCACCACCATGTCAAATTCCAGCGTCTTGGCCACGGTGTAATAAATCACATCGATGCCCGGGTAGACTTCCCGCACGGCCACGCGCCCATAATGCGCCACGCCACGCCGCCAGTTGTCCCGCCGGCCCACCATGTAGTCACTTCCCGCTGCCTGGCGATCCAGACCCTCCATGCTGCGGCCACCCCGGGAACCGGCAAAGCTCAACCGCGTCGGCGCCTCCGGAGCTTCCACCGTTGCGCCGGCCGCGTCCACCTTTAGCCGCAACGACGGGCCATGGGAAACATAGCTTGAACCATCGCGTGACGGTTCAAACCAAGTCGGCAATTGGCCATAGGCCGCGCGGGCCTTGCTCAACGGGGAGTTCGACGCCGCAAGCGCCAGGGCGCTCACCAGCATTGCGGCAACGAGAGTCTTCAGAATACGCATGGAGATATCCTTCTCAGTATACGAACCGCGCGGGCCGCGCGGGTACATGCGTCTGCCTCATCTGACCTGCTATACTGTGTTTTCATGTACCCGGTTTGCAGCACCGCCCGGCACCACCACCATCATCATGGCGTGGGCGGGCGTGGTCTGTTCTGAGCCGGAGTGCAAGGAACAGTCTTCGAATTAACCCGCCCGCCGGTCTGTAGCCGGCGGGCTTTTTATTTCAACACCAGGAGCAGACCAGCCAAGATGGAACTCGATTTCGCCAAGACCGGCGGCATGATCCCCGCCGTCATCCAGGACCACGCCACCGGCCGCGTGCTGATGGTCGGTTTCATGAATGATGAAGCCTTCCGCCGTACCGTCGAAACCGGCTTCGCCACTTTCTACAGCCGTTCCCGCAACAAATTGTGGATGAAGGGTGAAAGCTCCGGCCACCGTCTGGTGGTCAAGTCCATCCAGGCCGACTGCGATCTGGATACGGTGCTCGTTCAGGTGGAGGCGCTTGGCCCCGGCGTCTGCCATGAAGGCTACCAGAGCTGCTTCTTCCGCACGCTGAAGGATGGCGCCTGGCAGATCACCGAACCGCAGACCTACGATCCCAAAAAGGTTTACTAGACCCATGAAACTCAAGCTCGGAATCCCCAAGGGCTCACTCGAAAACGCCACCGTCGACCTCTTCCGTAAGGCCGGCTTCCACATCACCACCAGCTCGCGCTCCTATTTCCCGTCTATCGACGATCCTGAATTGGAGTGCATGCTGATCCGCGCCCAGGAAATGGCGCGCTACGTTGAGGATGGCGTGCTTGACGCCGGCCTCACCGGACACGACTGGGTGATTGAAAACGAGTCCGACGTTGTCACCGTCGCCAACCTCATCTACGCCAAACAGAGCTTCGGCAAGGTGCGCTGGGTATTGGCCGTTCCGGAGTCCTCCTCAGTACAGACCGTCAAGGACCTTGAAGGCAAAATCATTGCCACTGAACTGGTCGGCGCCACCAAGCGCTATTTGGCCGCCAATGGCGTCAAGGCCAAGGTCGAGTTCAGTTGGGGCGCCACTGAGGTGAAGCCCCCGGAACTGGCCGACGCCATCGTCGAAGTCACAGAAACAGGCAGTTCGCTGCGCGCCAACAAGCTGCGCATTGTCGAAACAGTGATGGAGTCGAACACGCAACTGGTCGCCAATCAGGCCGCCTGGGCGGACCCGGAAAAGCGCCGCAAGCTCGAAGACATCAAGATGCTCCTCGAAGGCGCTATTAACGCGCTCGGCAAAGTCGGTCTGATGCTCAACGTCCAAAAGCAGAACCTCGAAGCGGTTATCGCCGTGTTACCTGCGCTGAAGAATCCCACCATCAGCCCGCTAAGCACGGGCGAGTGGTTTGCCGTCAACACCATCCTTGACGAGTCCACCGTACGCTCCATCATTCCTCGCCTGAAGGAAGCGGGCGCCGAGGGTATTGTCGAGTATCCGCTGAATAAGATTGTCTTCTAGCCATGCTGAGAATCTTTGATGCGAGCCAAGCCGGGCGGCTATTGAAGCGCCGCTCGGCGCGTATGGCCGAGGCCGAAGCGACGGTCCGGCCGATTCTTGACGCCGTGCGCACGCGCGGCGATGCCGCTCTGCTCGAATACGCCCGCAAGTTCGATCATCTCGAACGCAAATCCGTCGCCGTTCCCGCTAAGGAATTGGATGCCGCCGCGGCGCGCCTGCCCAAGGCGTTCCGCAAGGCCGTCACCACGTCGGCCGCTAACGTGCGCGCTTACGCCAAACTCCAGTTGCCGCAGGCGAAGAAGGCACAACCCGCGCCCGGATTGAAGCTCTCGCAGGTGGTGCGGCCGCTCGACTCTGTCGCGGCCTACATCCCTTCAGGCCGCTATCCCCTGCCCTCCACCGTCATCATGACCGTGGTCCCGGCCACCGTCGCAGGTGTACCGAACATCATGGTGGCCACGCCGCGCGCCGTCGACGAAATCTTCGGCACGGCCGCGTTGCTGAAAGCCAATTGTGTTTTCGAAATGGGCGGCGCGCACGCCATCGCGGCCTTCGCTTACGGCACACGCACCGTACCGCGCGCCGACCGCATCGTTGGCCCCGGCAACATCTACGTTGCCGCCGCCAAGAAGATGCTCGCCGGCGAGGTGGGCATCGATTTTGTCGCCGGCCCCACCGAGATTCTGATCATCGCCAACGAGGCCAACCCTGCCTGGCTCGCCGCCGACATGCTGGCGCAGGCCGAGCACGACACCGACGCCTCGGCCGTGCTGCTGACCACCTCGCGCAAGCTCGCCGAAGCGGTTGTCACCGAGGTGGAGCGCCAGTTGGAGACGCTCACCACCGCCGCAACGGCACGGCAAGCCATTGACCGAAATTCGGCCATCATTCTTGTCGAGAATGACGCCCAGGCCGTGGAATTATCCAATCGTTTCGCGCCCGAGCATCTTTCAATTCACGACCCGTCTCTCATTCCGGGCATCCGTCATGCCGGCTCCATCTTTGTTGGCCCGACCAGTCCGGAAGCCGCAGGCGACTACGCCTCCGGCCCCAACCACGTCCTGCCCACCTCCGGCGCCGCGCGTCTGCGCGGGGGCCTGAGTGCGGCGGACTATGTCAAGGTAATCAGCGTGCAACAACTCAGTCCTAAGGCGCTCCAGACATTGGCGCCCGCCATCACGACGCTTGCCCGGGCCGAAGGCCTGGAAGCCCACGCCCGCAGCGTGGAGGTGCGCAATGCCTAAGCCTCGTCCAGCCGTCGTCAAAATGGCTCCATATTCGCCGCCCAGTTCCGGCCGCGACGGCAAATTAAGGCTGGATTTCAATGAGAATACCGTTGGCTGCTCGCCGCGCGTTATCGACTTTCTTAAACAGAAGCTGACTGAAGAACGCCTCACTGTGTACCCCGAGTACGAGGCCACACGCCGCGCCTTGAGCGATTACTTTCAACTGCCGGAAGATCAGTTCCTCATTACCAACGGCACGGATGAAGCCATCCAGGTGCTCACCAACACGTACGTCGACAACAACGACGATGTGATTGTGATGCAGCCCTCCTACGCGATGTACAAGTTCTACGCGCAGGTGGCGGGCGCCCACGTCCGTGAGATCCCGTATAAGCGCGAAGACCTCTCCTTCCCTGTACGCAAGCTGATCGCGGCCATACGCCCCAAGACGAAGGCCATCTACATCTCCAATCCAAACAACCCCACCGGCACAGCCATTGGCGTTGGCGATATTGTGCGTATCCTTGAAGCCGCGCCGCAGGCCGCCGTACTGATCGACGAGGCCTACTACGAGTTTTACGGCGTGACCGCGCTGCGCCTCATCGAGCAATATTCAAACCTGTTCGTCTCCAGAACATTTTCAAAGGCTTTTGGCATGGCCGCGTTGCGCGTTGGCGTGCTCTTCTCACAGGCTGAAAATGTGCGTTTTGCGCGCAAGGCGCAGTCCCCTTACAGCGTGAATCTGCTGGCCGCGCTGGCCGTGCAGGCTGCCGTCCAGGACAAGGAAGGCGTGGAGGCATACGCACTCAACTCCAACCAGGCGCGTGAAGCGCTCTACCAGGGCTTCACCCAACGCGGCATCCGCTACTACACTTCCTTCGGCAACTTTGTGCTTTTTGAGGCCGGCAAACGCGCCATCGAAGTCCGGGACGCATTGCGTGAGCGCGGCGTGCTGGTCCGAGACCGTTCGTATGAACTGCCCGGCACCGTACGCGTCACCGCCGGCACACCCGCGCAGGTCGTACGCTTTTTTGCTGCATTTGACGAGGTATGGAAGTGACCCGGCCGATTCTCGTATTCGACATGGATGGCGTGCTGGTGGACGTCACGCTCAGCTACCGCGCCGCCATCGCGGCCACTATCAAGTTCTTCACGGGACACACAATCACACCCGAAACAATCCAGGACTGGAAGAATCGCGGTGGCTACAACAACGATTGGGTGCTGTGCCACCACTTCTGTCTGGAGGCGGGCCTCAAGCTCGACTACGCCACGGTGGTCGATCAATTCAACCGCTTCTTCTTCGGCGAAAACAACGATGGCCTCGCTCTACAGGAACGCTGGCTGCCCGTTGACGGCCTGCTCGATCGCTTGGCCGAGCGCTACCAGTTGGCACTGTTCACCGGCCGCGACCGCCGTGAACTCGCCTTCACGCTCAGCCGTCATCCCGGCGTATCGTTCTCGCCGCAGATAACCGCGGAGTCTGTCGATAACGGAAAGCCCGCGCCCGATGGCCTGCGCCTAATTGCCCAAAAACATCCTGGTGCCAAAATGGTTTATGTGGGTGACACGGTGGACGACGCGCAGTGTGCCCGTGCCGCGGGCGTGCCGTTCATCGGCATTACCGCAAAGGAATCGCCCCGCCGTGATGAGGTCATCGCCGCCCTCCGCGAGCGCGGCGCCATCGCGGTGATTGAGAACATCAACGAAATTGAAGGAGTGCTGCCCGCATGAGATCAGCCACCATCGAACGCATCACTAAAGAGACCCAGATCCGAGGTTCGCTGAAAATCGACGGTAAGGCGCGCTACGAGGTCTCCACCGGCGTGCGCTTCCTCGACCACATGCTGGAATTGTTTGCCAAGCACGGCGGTTTCGACCTTGCGCTGATTGCGCGCGGCGACCTCGACGTCGATCAGCACCACACCGTCGAAGACGTCGGCATCGTGCTCGGGCAACTTTTCTCGCAGGCGCTCGGCGACCGCAAGGGCATTAATCGCGCCGGCTATTTTGTCATGACCATGGACGAGACATTGGCCGTTGTCGCGGTCGATCTCGGCGGCCGTCCGTATCTGGTCTGTGAGGACAAGGTGAAGACGCGTCTGGTGGGCGACCTGCAATCGGAATTGCTCGAAGACTTCTTCAACGGTTTCACCACTCATGCCGGCGCCAACCTTCACCTGAAGATCATGCACGGCCGTTCGAACCACCACAAGGTGGAAGCGCTATTCAAGTGTTTCGCGCGTGCGATGAAGTTTGCTTGCTCGCGGGATGCGCGGCTGAAGGATCAGTTGCCCAGCACGAAAGGCCTGCTATGATCACCGTCGTCAACTACGGCGCCGGCAACTTGCGTTCGGTCGAAAACACGATCGCCGAACTTGGCGCCACCTACCGGATCACGCAGAGCGCCAGTGAAATCCGCACCGCCGAAAAACTCATTCTGCCGGGCGTCGGGCACTTCGGCCAGATGCTGGCGGCGCTCGACGAACTCGGCATACGCGACGCATTGATTGAAACCGCCCGATCGTCCACGCCATGGCTCGGCATTTGCCTCGGCCTCCAGGCAATGTTCGAATCGAGCGAAGAGGCCCCGGAACAAAAAGGCCTCGGATTGTTTCCGGGCGTCGTCAAGCGTTTTCCGCTGGACGCGCGCTGCCCGCACATGGGGTGGAACTCGCTCGACCTCCGCAAGCCCTCGCGCCTGCTGGCTGGTCTGGAAGAGCACCCCTACGTTTACTTCGCACACAGCTACTACTGCCCGGTGAGCGAGGCCACGGCCGCGACGTGCACCTACGGCCTGGACTACACTGCCGTGCTCGAGTCAGCAAACACATTTGGGGTGCAGTTCCACCCTGAGAAATCGGGCCCGGTAGGACTGCGCATCGTTAAGAATTTTCTGGAGCTGTAATGCTGGCCAAACGCATCATTCCCTGCCTGGACGTCACCGGTGGACGTGTCGTCAAAGGCGTCAACTTCGTCGGCCTGCGCGACGCGGGCGATCCCGTGGAGCTCGCTGACCGTTATAACCAGCAGAGCGCCGACGAACTCGTTTTCCTCGACATCACTGCATCCAGCGACGGCCGCGAAACCATGGTGGACGTCGTCGCGCGCACCGCTCGCAAGGTTTTCATCCCGCTCACGGTAGGCGGCGGCATACGCACGGTGGACGACGCGCGCCGTATCATTCATTCCGGAGCCGACAAGGTGAGCGTCAACACCGCGGCCGTACACCGCCCGGAACTCATCACCGAAGTGAGCAACGAATTCGGCGCGCAGGCCTGTGTGCTAGCTATCGACGCGCGCCGTAACGGGCGCGGCGGCTGGAACGTGTTCACCAAGGGCGGCCGTGTGGACGAAGGCATCGACGCGGTCGAGTGGGCCGCGCGCGGTGAAGCACTCGGCGCAGGTGAGATTCTACTTACCTCGATGGACACGGACGGCGTGCAGACCGGCTTCGACTGCGCGTTGACACGCGCCGTTTCACGCGCCACGCACATCCCCGTCATCGCGTCCGGCGGCGGCGGAACGCCAGAACATTTTATTGAAGTATTGTCTGATGGCGAAGCCGACGCCGCGCTGGCGGCCTCCATCTTCCACTACGGCACCTACACCGTGGATGAGTTGAAGGCCGACATCGAAAAGGCCGGCATTCCGGTGCGGAGATACCGCGCATGATCATCCCGTGCATTGATCTGCAGGGCGGCAAAGTCGTGCAACTCGTTCAAGGCCGGGACAAAGCCCTGGAAGGTGCGCCGCCGCTTGAAATGCTCGCGCGCTTTTCCGCGTTCCCCGAAATCCAGGTGATCGATCTGGACGCAGCCATGGGTAAGGGCGAGAACAATGTGATTGTGGAGACGCTCGCCTCCCGTGCTCGCTGCCGTGTCGGCGGCGGCGTCCGGAATGCCGATCGGGCCCGCGAGCTTGTCCGCTGCGGCGCCTCCAAGGTCATCGTCGGTACGGCCGCATTCCACCGCCCCACTATAGAAGCCATTGCCGCCGCCGTTGGGCCGGAGCGGATCATGATCGCCATCGACTCAAAGGGTGGCCGCATCGTCGTCAAGGGTTGGACCGAGGCGATCGACAAAACCGCCGAGAATGTTTTAAACGAACTGGAGCCCTATTGTTCCGCCTTCCTGGCCACCTACGTGGATAAGGAAGGCATGCTGCAGGGCACAGATCTCGACTGGTTCGCGCGCCTGCGCGCCGCCACAACGCGCTCTATCACCGCCGCCGGCGGCATCACCACCATGGAAGACATCCGCGCCCTCACGGCCATGCACATCGACTGCGCGCTCGGCATGGCCATCTACACCGGTCGTCTGGACCTGAACGAACTGGCCGCGCTGAATGCGAGTCTCCAATGAAACTCCGCGCCGCTGTTGTCGACGTCGAGACCACCGGACTCGACGCTCGCACTGATGAAGTGATCGAACTCGGTATCGTACTTTTCGCCTTCGACCCCATCACCAACACCGTTATTGGCGTGGAAGACGAATACACCGCGTTACGTGATCCTGGCCGGCCAATCCCGGAGGGCGCCACACGCGCTCACGGCTTGCGCTGGGAAGATGTCCGCGGCCACGCTTTGGACGAGGCCCGTGTCAAAAGCCTTTTCGAGCGCGCCAGCCTACTCATTGCGCACAACGCGCCGTTCGACCGCGGCTTCCTTGAGCGCCTCTATCCCGAAACGAAGCGCATGAAGTGGCTCTGTTCCATGGAAGGCGTCGCCTGGAAATCGAAAGGGTTCCGTTCGCGCGCACTACAGAATCTGCTCGCCGCGCATGGCATGCAAGCAGAATCCGCCCATCGGGCTCTGGATGATGCGCGCAACACCTTGCGGCTGCTGGGCACCCGCCAGTCCGATGGGCGGACGTATCTTGCAGAACTCTTGAGCGCCCGCTAGCGGCGCCGCTTTAGCAACAGCGCCAGCCCAAGCCCTGCGCCCGCCAGCACGCCGGTGGCCGGCTCCGGCACCTGGGAGACGCTGGTCAGCTCCGAATACACGACCGGATCGCCGACGCCGCCTTCGACAGGCACATCAATCGTCGCCAGTGTCAGATTTTCATCGGAAGTGGGCAGCACAGATCCAGTCAGCCCCGCGTCGTATAGCGACACTGCAAACGTGCTACCGAACAACTGCCCGGTCGGGCTCTCGACGCCGGCGCCGGAAAACACCACCGCGAACCGGATGTAGCTTCCAAGCACAATGTTCTGTAAGTAGTCGTTGAAATCACTGCTGTTCGCCAGCGTTACGGTCGCCGGCAATGTGCCGCTCACGCCACCCTGCGTGGAATCCAGCACGCCCAGCGTGCCATCGGTCGCGAAGCCGGTAATGTCGACCTGGGCGCTGTCGGCAGAACCGAGACTACCCGGGTTGAACTGAAGGTCCAGCAGAGCGGCAGCACCACTCGCCCCCGAAGTGTTGATTTGGACGCTGTACACCAACGGCGCGGCGCCCAATGGGGCGGCCACCAGAGCCGCCACCAGAAGGATCAGAATACGGATCATAATTGCGTTTCTCCTTAACTTAGAGACTGCCGGCCACCACGATCGGCGTGTAGGAAATGGCCGATGCGCCAGTCTTCTTAAACTGCACCGTGACGCTGACGCTCGCTCCGGCGGCCAGATTGCCACTGGTTGCCTTGATGTAGGAAGCACCTGCCGCCGCACCAGTGGCGTTCACCACCTTGACGTCGGAAGCCAGCCCGTTGAAGAACAGGTACAGCGGCCCGGTCAACGCCGCGGTGCCCTTGTTCTTGATGGTGACCGTGCTGCTGTAAATCCCGGTGATGCGATTGTAGACTAGACCGGAACCGGTGGTCGTCGTTTGCGCAGTGACGTCCAGCGTGTCGGGCAGTGCGAAGTAGCCCACTTCCGGATCGTGATCCGAAAGCCGCTCCGGACGCGCCACGTCGTTGCGGTACACCTCAGGAAAATCGGCGTTCAGACGCGCAATCTGGAAGCCTGCATAGTGTGTCATCGCCTTTGCGTTGGCCAGCATGTGGTCCAGTGATTGCGCGTTGCCGTCATAGCTGTAGCTGTAGCGCTGTGCCGCCACCAGATTCTCCGATAGCAGGCTCAGATCGGGATTCACCAGATCCGCGCTGGCCAGCACCACCTGGTTGGCGGGCGTCGGCAGACCGCGGATTGTGCCCATCACATCCACGTATCCGTCGTTCACTTCAAAAGCGTTGAAATCGCCTAGCGCCACAATGTTCTCGTTCGGATCCGCCGTCTGCCGCGCCTGGATCAAGTTGGCCAGATACTCGGCCTGCGCCCTCCGCTTGGCGCGCACGCGCGGCCCTTCACTTGCATCGTCAACTCCGCTTAGCGAGCGCAGGTGGTTGGCGATCACAGTCACACGCAGTGCCGTGGCCGAGCCCGGCTTCTTCACATCGGCGCGCAACAGGAGCGGAGGCCGGTCGTTCAACGTCGCGTCCTTGCCCGTCGTCGGATCCACGTACATTGTGTCCTTGCCGTATTGCGTCACGTCCAGCACGCTGACCTTCGAGCTCTTCACCAGGAAGCCCACGTCGATGCCGCCCACGTCGGTGCCTTCCACCAGGTAGGCTACATAGCCGGGAGCCGCCGCACCCGCATCGCTGTTCACCTTGGCTGCGATGTCTTGCAGCGTGGTTAGGTTCTCCACCTCCATCACGCCGATGATGTCGGGCATGTTCAGGCCAAGGCGGATGGCCAGTGAAGCCTTGGTCAGCCGGTTCGAGTAGGCTGTGGCGCTAAGTACGGCATCACCGATCGACGGATCGTTCGCCGTGTCGAAAAAGCGCTGCATGTTGAAGCCCGCCACACTCACCTGCCCGGTGCTAGCAGCCGGTGCGGGCGTGTAGACCACCGAGTCCGACTTCACGGGCGATGCCGCCGGCGAAACCACCAGGGAGTAAGTGCGGTAGGCATAGTCGAGCACGCCAACCAGACCGCTGACCGTCGCGCCGGCAGCCACGTCGATCGCTGTAGCGCCGCCGCCCACACTGTCCACACGAATACGCTCCGGATTCAAGTCAAAGCGCGGCACATCAGCCGGCGCGCCAGACGGCAGCTCGTCGCCCAACTGCACACCAGTTTCGCGGAAGGGTCGCGGAACACCAGCCACCACGCCGTGGAAAATGCCGGTGGATGTCGCCGTCGCGCTAGATTCGGTGATGTTGCCGTCAGTGGGTCCAACCACCGTCAGCGAACCAATCGAAACGCGCATGCCCTCGTACTTCTCCAGGTTATTCACGTCGTTTGCCTGCGTTGCCGCAGCCGTGATCTCCACAGGCGCGGGCAACGCCGCCGTGCCCAACAGCAATACGCTCGGGCCGGTGATCTCCGTCAACGACGGGCTGTAAGGATCGCTCGACGGGATGTACTCCTGCACCGTACCGCCCACGCACACACGGTTGCCCACCGTGGCCGCCGTGGGCGGAGCCGCGTTCATGTAAACATAAATGCCATCCGACGTGGCGTCATTGCCGTCGCCGGTCACCATCTGAATAAAGAATCCTTTCGACTTCACCGCCGTCACCACGCCTTCCACCGTCACGGTGGATCCGGCATAGGGTGAAGTGGAGCCAGCGCCTTGCACCTGCGCGATAGTCGCCGTGGCCGTGCAGGTCGGCGCGGCATTGATCGTCAAGCTCAGCGTCTTGCTGGCAGAGTTGGCCGAATCGTTCGCATCGGTAGCCACCACGGTGATGCTCATCGCGCCCGTTGCCAGGGGCGTCCCGCTAATCGTACCGTCCGTCGCCAAGCTCAACCCATTCGCCGGCAGGCCGGACGTGGCGCTCCACGTGTAGCTGCCGGAGCCGCCTGAAGCCGTCAGTGCACTGCTGTACGCCACGCCCACGTTGCCGGCGGCCAATGCCGTCGTCGTTACCGTAACTGGTGAAGTGGTAGAGCAGATCGAGACATCTGAGGCGTGATTACGCGGCGTCGGCGCGCCCGTGCTGAAGTCAGTGCTATTGTTGCCCGCATCGGTGCAACCGCCTGCACCACGCAGGGCCGCCGTCGTGTTCGACAGCGTTGCCGTTGGCCCGCTGCCTTCATAGCACGTCGCAGTGGAGCCGAAGCCTACTAAGTCGACAATCGCCGCATCAGCGCAGCCGCTGATTGCATTGGACGTATTGGCCAGCACCACTTTACCGGCCGTCGAATTCATCGCGATCGATCCAACTGCATCCGCCTCTGGCAGGCTGACGCTGCCCCCGGCGCCAGCCGCCTCCCATACCAGGTAATAGCCACCGGCTGGGATTGAGCCGCTCAACAGGGTTTTGCTCCACGTTGTGCCGGCCGCCGAGGCATACTGCACCGACCAGCCGGTCAGTGACACGGTCGAGGTCCCGTTGTTGTGCAGCTCAATAAAATCGTTTTTGTAGGTGGCGCCAGAGTTGCCGCCACCGCCGTACACTTGGCTAATCACCACCTGCGCCTCTAGGGGGCACAGACTCAAAAGTACTGGCAGTACTGGAAGAAATATGGGAGAAATGCGCAAGTGAGATACCCTCCAAAACGTTTTACGATAACACGCTCAGGGGTAGCTATCGATGAAATTCACGTGAAAATCTCATTTTAATTTGACGCCGTCTGTTGCCCGCGGCTGCTGGGATGTTGCGGACCAGCCGATTACTCACTGGCGCGGTTGACCACCACGCGCCGCCCCACCTTGGGGGAGTCCACCCCGCGGCTTACGTCCGCCTCGCTGAACGTAGCCATCAGGATCTCGCGGACACCATAGCGTTCGTGGTCATAGATGATGAAAATCGTCCCGTCGGGCCCTTGGACACCGTCAGGATACGATACGTTCTTACGGTCGTCCAGCAACAGGCCGCCTTGCCACGTCGCACCGTCATCGCCAGACAGATACGCCGTCAGATGCGACCGTCCCTTCCCACCCGGCGGATTGTGACGCACCATCAGCAGCTGTCCGGAAGTAAGCCGGCGGATGAAAAAACGCGTCACAACGTGATCCATGTACTTTGTTCCAGGCGACCAGGAGCGGCCTCCATCCAGCGATGTGCTCTGCCCGATACCATAGGTCGTTCTCACCAGCATCCACAGACTACCGTCGCGTTTTTCGACAATCATGTGCTCATCGAATTGGGCGTCTGGAATTCGCGCCTCGCCAAGAAACTGAAAGCTCTTGCCGTTGTCGGAGGAGACCACCACTCCGGAGTCGAGATGCGGCGCTTGGTGCGACAACTCCGCGCCGGCGTTCGGCCGGATATTGCGCCAGCCCCCCACAGGCAGCAACCAACGGCCATCACGAGTCACGGTGGGCTTGTTCATCATCACGCCATCTGAGATACGGCGCGGTGTGCTCCACTTCGGGTGCGCTGAGTCGGGCTTGTCGGCGCGGATTGCCCACACGCCGCCGCGTCCGTCCCACTTCACGGCCGCCTGTGCCCAGAACAGCCATAGCCTGCCGTGCGGGTCCAGCCATAAACACGGATCGTAGGCGCGCACATTCACACGCGGATCCACCACCAGCACTGGTCCGGACCAGTGCCGCCCGTTGTCGCCGCTGGTGACGAGAAGCACGTAGTTCTCCGGCCCCTCGTCTTTGCCGCCTGCATACCACACGGCCCACAGGCGGCCTTTGCGTGAGCGCTCAATGCCCGGAATACCCTGGAACGGGCGCACCGCATATTCCCTGCCCGGATTCAGCACCACAGGCGCCGGCGCCAGAGCAGGGTCGGCCGGCACGCCCTGCGCGCAGGCCAGAGTGGCGAACAGGCACAACCCCGGCAGCATCAGATACCGTACTCGCGCAACGCCTTGCGGCCCGCCTGGATGCCGGCAATTTCGTCCAGCACACTGCCTTCGTATTCAATGCCAATGTAGCCCGAGTATTTCGAGCCTTCCACTACTTTGAACATCTTCGGGATATCGTAGAGCTTCTCGGTTCCGCCAGGGCCCTCGAAGTAGCACTTAAAGCTCATCCCCTTGGCGTAGGCCGCAACCTTGGCCACGGCCTCGTAACGGTCGATCTCAGGCGGGAAATTGCCAAAATCTGGCAGCGTGCCCAGATTCTTCGCCTTCACGCGTTTCATCAACGACACCACGACATCGGGATTCGAGCTGATGCCGCCGTGGTTTTCGATGATGATATTGATGCCCGCCTTGGCGCCGTATTCGCATAGCGCCGTGAAGCTGTCCGCGCAGTTGCCCAGGAACGTCTCAATCTCGGCCGGCGTGGTCGGCTGCTTCTCCGGATACATGTTAGTGCGGATCGAATGGCAACCCATTTCGGCCGCGATATCCACCCACTTGTGATGATTCTTGACGGCTTTCATTCGCTGAGCATGGTCCGAATGTCCCATCCAGCCTTCGTCGTCCACCATGATCAGCACGCTCTTCGTGCCCGTATCGGCCATGCGCTTCTTCAGCCGCGTGATGTAGCCGGCCGTTGGCACGCCCCACAGCGTATTGACGAACTCCAGCCCCTCGCACCCGTTTTCATGCGCGATGCGCGGGAAATCGAGGTTCGTGAGTTTGCCGGCCTGAATTGCCTTGTGAATCGACCATTCAGCCAGAGAAACCTTGAAACGGCCCGCCGCCGGAGCGGCCATCGCGGCCAACGGCGACACGGCTGCCGCCTGGAACAGTTGACGTCTGGAGATCATGCCTAATCGTGCCCTTTCGCACGATTAGGATATCAGGTCGGAAGGCCGCGTGATCCAGTAGTCCGGCGCAATGACGCGCATCGCTTCGTGGTTGCCATAGCCCCAGTTCACGGCGCATGTTTTAACGCCCGCGGCTCGCCCGGCAAGCAAGTCCGGCCCCGCATCGCCCACCATCAGGCACTCTTCCGGACGTGCTTCCAGCGCCGCCAGGGCGCGCCGCACCACCTCTGGATCGGGCTTCGACGGGAAACCGTCGGTACCCTGCACGTGGTCAAAGTACTTTACCAGGCCGAACTGCGTCAGAAAAGCGCGCGTAGTCTCGCTGCTCTTGGTTGTGGCCGTCGACTTGCGTCCGCCCAATGCCGCGAGCATCTCCGGAATACCGTCGTAGACGCGCGTCGCGCGGTGCCCGCGGCCAAGATAGATCTGCCGGTAGCGTGTGAGCAGCGCTTGGTTCTGCTCATCCGTGTAATGCGGCAACACCTGCCTGAACAGGTCAAACAGATGAAAGCCGACAAAGCTGCGCAGGTAGGCTTCGTCCAGTCCGTCGACGCCCACCTCGCCCAACGCCGTACGGACGGCGCCGCAGATGTCAGCCGCAGATTCGAGCAGCGTTCCGTCGACGTCGAACAGGTAGTATTTGAATCGCGGGATCACGCCGGTTGCGGACGCTCCCCGTCGATCAGGCCGGGCTGTACACGCCGTGGTTCAGGCCGCAGTACCTCCTGCTGGCCATCTTCCGGCGTTGCCGCGGCTACCTCACCACCTTCGGCCGGTTGTAGCCCTTCGAGGATGGCCTTGACCTCCTCGCCATCGATCGACTCGCGCTCCAGCAGCGCCTGCACAATCTTCTCCAGCGCGTCGGCGTGCGCTTCAATCATCTCGTTGGCCTTGCGGTCGGCCTCCTCGACAATCCGGCGCACCTCTTCATCAATCTTGATTGCCGTCGCTTCGCTGTAGTCCCGATGCTGTGCAATCTCCCGGCCCAGGAAGATCTGCTCGTCCTTCTTGCCGTAGCTCAGCGGGCCCAACTCGCTCATGCCGTAGTCGCAAACCATGTCGCGGGCCATCTCGGTGGCCTGCTCAATGTCGTTGCGCGCACCGGTCGACAGTTGATGCGTGTGGCGCATCTCACCCAACCGGCCGCCCATCACGACGCACAGCCGCGCATCCAACTGTTTCTTGGTCCGGTTCAGCACATCGCCCGTCGGCAGTTGCATCGTAATGCCCAACGCACGGCCGCGCGGGATGATCGAAACCTTGTGTAGCGGGTCAGCCTCTGCCAGCAGCGCAGCCACCAGCGCATGGCCCGCCTCGTGGTACGCCGTGACCTTCTTGTCCTCTTCAGTAAGGATCATCGAGCGCCTCTCGGCGCCCATCATGACCTTATCCTTCGCCACCTCAATGTCGGCCATCGTGACCACTTTGCGATTCTGGCGCGCCGCCAGCAGCGCCGCCTCATTCACCAGATTCGCCAAGTCCGCGCCCGCAAAACCCGGTGTCCCGCGAGCAGTCACTGACAGATCCACATCGTCGCCCAGCGGAATCTTCTTCGTGTGGACGCGCAGAATCATCTCGCGCCCCTTCACGTCCGGCAGGCTCACTACCACGCGCCGGTCGAAACGCCCCGGCCGCAGCAGCGCCGGATCCAGCACGTCCGGGCGGTTGGTGGCGGCCACCAGAATCACGCCTTCATTCGACTCGAAGCCGTCCATCTCGACGAGCAACTGGTTCAGCGTTTGCTCGCGCTCGTCGTGCCCGCCGCCCAGGCCCGCTCCACGGTGCCGGCCGACGGCGTCAATCT
>CAYZIX010000006.1:44925-65767 GCA_964478395.1 uncultured Candidatus Solibacter sp. | reverse complement strand
GCGCGCCGGATTCAGTTCCAGACTCTTCTTCAGCGCGGCGTGCGCCTCGGCGTTGCGGTTTAGCTTACGCAGCACAATACCGCGCCAGAGCCAGGCGTCCGGGTTGCGAGGCTCGATCTGCAAAGTCTTGTCGATGTCCTTCAGCGCCAGTTCCGGTCCGCCCCCAAACGACGGGGGCAGGTAGAAGTTGCCGACACCACGGCTTAGATAGACCAGCGCGGATTTCGGATCGAGTTCGACGGCGCGGCTCACCTCGTCCATCGCACAGCGGCCGTAGCGCAGCGCCATCAGAGGGTAGGCCGGGATGATCTGGCCACACAGGGCGCCCAGCACGCGGTGGTACTCACCGGAGTTCGGCTTCAGCGCGACCGCCTTTTCAGCAGCCCGAATGCCACTTTCGGCGGCGGCGCGGGCGCCGTTCTTGTCGCGTTGCTCCATCAGCACTTCAGCCCGCACGTTTTCGGATAGAGCGGCGCGGTAGAGCGATTCAGCATCGTTGTCGCGAGCGGCCGAGCGAGCCTCGCCGGCCAGACGGTCGAGCGTAGCGCGATCCTGCGCGTCACGAGCTTTCCTGAGCGGCGCGGGCAACTCGGCGGCGGCCGCAACAAGGGTCAAGAACAAAAGAGCATAGCGCATGAGCTGGCAACCAATATTCTACCGATGCGCGCGCTGGCTTGCCCGTTACAGTGTCGCCAGTTTGCGTTGGAAGACCACCAGATACACTGCCACGATCGCCATAATGACACCGTAGGTGCCAACCACGGCGGGTGCACCAAAGTGCGGCACCAGCGCGCCAGTCACCAGGCTGCCGATGGGCATGCCACCACGGAAGGCGATGTTGTAGATGCTCAGAACGCGGCCGCGCATCTCGTCGCTGGCCACGTATTGCACCAGCGAGCTGAGCATGGAGAAGCAGGCGATCAGCGCCATGCCGGCGAAGAACAAAAAGACAATGCTCAGTTCGATGCGGCGGCTGAAGGCGAACAACGTCTCAAAAACGCCCAGGGCGATGAGGCCGAGCGCGGCATCGCGGCCCAGGTGCGCGCGCTTACCGCGCCAAGCCACCACCAGCGCACCGGCAATGGCGCCCAGGGCTTCCACGCTGAGCAGAAGAGTGAACGTGCCCTCAGCGCCGTGAAAGATATCGCGCGCGAAAACGGGCAGGAAGACAACGATGGGGATGCCCAGGAAAGTACAGACGAACGCTACCCAGATGAGCGCGACCAGGCCGCGGCGCTCGCGCAAGAAGCGCAGGCCGCCACGCATGCTGTCGAGCACTGACTCATTGCGCGGCGCGGGCACGTAGTTGACCTGGATCAATACCAGCGACAGGACCACCGCCATGAAGCTGACGCCGTTCAGCCCGAAACACCACGCCGCACCCAGCTTGGTGAGCGCCAGACCGCCGATGACCGGGCCAATGACGCGCGCCAGATTGTACTGGATGGAGTTCATCGCAATGGCGTTGGACAGGTGCGCGCGCGGCACCAGCGATGGCAACAGCGACTGGTAGGCGGGCGCGCCGAAGGCCTGCACGATGCCGACAAAAAAGCTGAGGGTAAGGATATGCCAGACCTGCACGGCGCCGGTGGCGAACAGTGCGGCAAGGGTGAAGGCGCAGGCCATCTGCCCGCATTGTGAGACGATCAGCAGCCGGCGGCGATCGAAACGGTCGGCCGCGACGCCGGCCACCAGGGCAAGCGCGAAGATGGGCATCTCACCAAGGAACGAATCGAGTCCCAGCCAGAAGGGCGAGCCGGACAGTTGCAGCACCAGCCAGCTCTGCGCCAGCTTCTGCATCCACGTGCCGATGCTCGACGTGCAGGCGCCGGCCCACATCAAGCGGAAGTCACGCGACTCAAAGGCACTGAATAAACGGCTACGCAAGCGGGGAATCTCTTTTTTCGAGTCTAGCAGCGCCGCATGGCGCGCGCGTCGTAAACTCTGTTAATGCCCGAGAACGGAGAACGCCGTTGAAGACCCTGTTGCGAGTTCTGCTCCGCTGGCTGTACCGGCTGGAAGTGCGCGGCACACCGCCTCAGAGCGGGCGCACGCTGATCATCGCCAACCACCAGTCGTTTCTCGACGCGGCAATTCTGTCCACCTTTCTCCCCGGCGACACGTTGTGGGTGGTGCACTCACAGATTGCGCGCCAGGCGTTTTTCCGCTGGCTGCTGCGCGGAGTGGAATACATAGTCGTCGACGCGGCCAAGCCGTTCTCGCTGAAAACCACGATTGAAGCACTGGAGCACGGACGAACGGTAATGGTGTTCCCCGAGGGGCGCGTGACGGTGACCGGCGCGCCGCTGATGAAAATCTACGACGGGCCGGCATTTATGGCTGCGAAGGCCGGTGCGAAGGTGGCGCCGGTAATTCTTCAAGGGGCGGCGCGGACGCGCGGCTTCTCGCGCATGAAGGGCGACTATCAATTGGCGTGGTTTCCGAAGATCACGGCCACGATCTTTCCGGCGGTTGAGTTTCCCATGCCAGAGGCGCCGACGGGCAAGTTGCGGCGGCGCAAAGCGTCGGAGTCGATGCGGCGCGTGCTGCACCGCGCCATGGCCGAGTCGAAACGGCCGCGTAGCGTGCACGATGCGCTGCTCGACGCCATCGACGAGCACGGGCGCGGGCGCGACATGGTGGAAGACTACTCGGGCACGGTGCTTACCTACGGCAAGCTGCTGAAGGGCGCGCTGGCGCTGGGGCGATTGGTTTCCAAGATTACGGCTGAGGGTGAGGCCGTGGGCGTGATGATGCCCAACGCGGCGCCTACGCTCGCTTTGACGTGCGGACTTTTCAGCGCGCGCCGCGTGCCGGCGATATTGAACTTCACATCCGGCGCGGCGGGCGTACAGAGCGCGTTGCGCGCAGCGTGCGTCAAGACGGTGCTCACTTCACGCGCATTCGTTGAAAAGGCGAAGTTGGGAGCGCTGGTCGAGCGTTTGGATGGCGTCAACATTGTCTATCTCGAAGACCTGCGCCAGCGCCTAACGCTGGGCGATAAGTTGTGGCTGATGCTGTGGGCGCTGCCGTTCCCGCGCCGCGCCGTGCGCGGGCCGAAACCGGGCGACGCAGCCGTGATTCTGTTCACGTCGGGCAGCGAAGGCAAGCCGAAGGGCGTGCAGTTGAGCCACTGGAATCTGATGTGTTGCATCGAGCAATCGCTGCTGGCCGAGGACCTGAGCCGCGCCGACAAGTTGTTTGCCGCGTTGCCCGTGTTTCACAGCTTTGGACTGCTGGCAGGCTTCATTTTGCCGATCATGAGCGGCATACGCGTGTTCCTGTACCCGTCGCCGCTGCACTACGCGATGGTGCCGGAGATGGTGTACGACCGCGATGCCACCATCCTGTTCGCCACGCCAACGTTTCTGCGCCACTACGCGCGGCGGGCGCATCCGTACGACCTGCGGCGTGTGCGGCTGCTGGTAGCTGGCGGAGAAAAACTGCCCGACGAGGTTCGCCAGTTCTATCTGGAAAAGTTCGGGCTCCGGGTGGTGGAAGGCTATGGCGCGACGGAGTGCTCGCCCGTGATCGCCATCGCGGGCCACATGCTCCATAAGCCGGGCACGGTGGGCGAGCCACTGCCGCTGCTCGAGTGGCGGTTGGAGCCGGTGGAAGGGATCAAGGAAGGCGGCATCCTGCACGTAAAGGGGCCGAACGTGATGATGGGCTATTTACGCGAGTCGGCGCCGGGCGTGCTGGAGCCGCCCAGCTCGATTTACGGCGAGGGTTGGTACAACACGGGCGACCTGGCGATGGTCGACGAGGACAACCTGCTGCACGTAATGGGCCGGCTGAAACGCTTTGCGAAGGTTGCAGGCGAGATGATCGCACTGGAACTGGTGGAGCAACTGGCCGAGCTTGCTTCGCCGCACGCGCAGCACGGCGCCGTAGCGCGTCCGGAGTTGGGGCGCGGCGAGATGATTGTTCTAGCAACCACGGACAAGGAACTGAAGCGTGAGGCGCTGCAGCGGGCGGCACGCGAAATGGGCGCGGCTGAACTGGCCATTCCACGGCGCATTATCGTCATCGAGCACATGCCGCTGCTTGGCACCGGAAAGCGCGATTATCCGGCGCTCGCCCGTCTGGTGGAGGAGCGGTTTGCGAACAACGCGGGGTGAACAGCGCGCCTGGTACATGTACGACTTCGCCTGCTCGGCGTTCTCGTCCACCGTGGTCACCCTGTTCATGGGTCCGTACCTCACCGCGCTGGCGCGCGCCGGCGCCGACGCGTCCGGCTGCATCTATCCGCTGGGCATCCGCGTGGCGGCGCAGAGCTACTGGAGCTACCTGATTGCACTCTCGGTAATGACACAGGTGGCGGCGCTGCCGCTGCTGGGCGTATGGGCCGACACGAGCCATCACAAGAAGGCGATGTTCGCGGCCAGCGCCTACGTGGGCGCAGCCGCGACGCTGGCGATGTACGTATTGACCGGCTCCATGTACATGGCGGGCGGCACACTATTCCTGGTGGCGAACTTCGCGTTTGGCGCGTCGATGGTGTTGTACAACAGCTATCTGAATGAGATTGCCGATGTGGCGGAGCGCGACGCGGTGTCAGCCAAGGGCTGGGGCATCGGCTACGTGGGCGGCGGGCTGTTGCTGGCGTTGAATCTGTTGTTGATGCAGAACGCAGCAAAGCTGGGGCTGACGGAGTCGCTGGCGGTACGCATTTCGCTGGGCTCGGCCGGAGCGTGGTGGGCGGTGTTCGCCGTAATTCCGATGCTGGGGCTGCGCGCGCGTCCGCCGCTGCGCACGTCGGGCGGGCTGGGTGTGCTGGTGGAGACGTTTCGTAAGATCCGTTCGAGCCGCCAGACCGTTCTATTTCTGGTGGCGTATCTGCTATACAACGACGCGGTGCAGGCCGTGCTGGCGCTGGCCGGGCAGTTTGGTGCCGATTATCTGAAGATTCCACTGGAGAGCCTGACGCTGGTGATTCTGCTGGTGCAGTTCGTGGCCTTCGGCGGCGCGCTGCTGTTCAACGCGGTGGCGGCGCGCTGGAGTTGCTACAAAGCGGTGCTGGCAACGCTGGTGATCTGGATTGGATTGATGAGCTGTGTCTCGTTTGTGCGCACCACTCGTGACTTCTTCATCGCGGCGACGCTCGTCGCGTTGGTGATGGGCGGCAGTCAGGCGTTGAGCCGGTCGTTGTTCTCGATCTTCATCCCACCGGGCCGCGAGGCCGAGTATTTCTCGTTATACGAGGTAAGTGACAAGGGGACGAGTTGGCTGGCGCCGCTGGTGTTCGGGCTGACACTACAGTTCACGGGCAGCTACCCGTGGGCCGTGGTTTCGCTGATTGTGTTCTTCGTTTCCGGCTTTGCGATGATGCTCGCAATGGGCGCGCCCGTTAACCCGCGGGGCGCGGCTGCGTATCCACTGTCAGGAGAACGCGGAAGATGATTTCGACAAAACGGATGCGGGTTCTGGCATTGCTGATGATCAGTGCCGGGATAGCCGGGGCTCAACGGCCAAAGACAACGCGGGTGATCGCACAGACAAGCGCGGAGCAGACGCGTCAGACCCTGACGCAAATGTTGGCCCAACATCCGCCGTCCTTGCGGTCGGTGCTGGCGCTGGATCCGTCACTGCTTACAAACAAGAGCTACCTGGAGCCCTATCCCGAACTGGCTTCATTCCTGAACGAGCACCCCGAGGTGACGCACAATCCATCGTTCTACATCGGCAATCCGGATTTGCGCCGCTACGGGAACATGGATCTGTCGCCGAGTAAAACCATCCCGGAGCGGACACTGGATTTTACGCGGGACATGTTGGCTGGGCTGGCCGTGATCACAGGGTTAGGCATAGTGGCGGCTCTGATCATATGGCTGATACGCACCTTCCTCGACTACCGGCGCTGGACGCGGTTGACCAGGATCCAGACAGAGGTGCACACGAAACTGATGGACCGCCTCACAGCAAACGAAGAGTTGCTGGCCTATGTTCAGTCGGCGGCGGGGCAGAAATTTCTGGAATCGGCTCCTATCTCGCTAGAAGAAGCACCGCGGCGAATCGGCGCGCCGATGGGCCGAATTCTGCTTTCGGTACAGGCCGGAATCGTGGCTATTGCGGCAGGCATCGGGCTGCAACTGGTGAGTTGGCACTTTCTGGTCGAAGTACAACAGAGCGTGCAGGTCTTCGGGATCCTGGCTGTTACGCTAGGCATCGGATTCCTGCTGGCGGCCGGCGCGTCGTACCTGATTTCGTGGAAGCTGGGACTGGTGGAGACGCCCAAAAGCGAGTAGGCATGCATCGTGACGCAACATTCGAAGATGCGGTGCGGCCGGAGTTGGCCGAGGCGGCCTTCGTGATGGACGAAGAGGCCTTCCGGGCCTTCTACGACCGCACCGCACGTGGTGTGTGGGCCTACCTTTGGCGTGTTACCGGCGATCGCGGCGTGGCCGACGACCTGCTGCAGGAGAGTTACTACCGCTTTCTGCGCAGCACGGCTGATCACGCAAGCGAGCCGCACCGCCGCAACGCACTGTACCGGATTGCCACCAATCTGGTGCGCGACCGCTGGCGGCGCAACGCGGCGCGGCCCGTGACGGAGTTGAACGGCGAGGAGGCAGCGCCGGCAGCGGATGTTGAAGGCCGCACAGACCTCAAGCGCGCGCTAGCGCGGCTGAATCCGCGTGAGCGGGCCATGTTGTGGCTGGCCTACGCCGAGGGAGCGTCGCACGAAGAGATTGCCGGCGTGCTGGGCGTGAAGGTGACCAGCATGAAGGTGCTGCTGTTCCGCGCACGGCGGCGGCTGGCCGAGCTGCTGGGGAGACGATAAGCCATGAGACGCGCGGAATGCAAGTTTGAAGCCGAAGTGGCCGCAGGCCGCATGAATCAGGAATTGGCGGCACACCTAAGCGAGTGTGAGCACTGCCGCGAGGCCGCCATGCTGGCGGCGGAGATGGAGGCGGCATATGCTGACGCGCGCGCGGCGGCGACAGTGCCGGACGCGGGCCTCGTTTGGTGGAAAGCCCAGATGCGGGCGCGGCGCGAGGCCGAGCGCGCCGCAGCACGGCCGATCACGGCGATGCAGGTGATTGCGTTCGCCTGCGCAATGGGATTCGTTGGCGCGTGCTTCGGGGCGACGTCGCGGTGGTTCCAGACCGCGTTCAGCATTGTAGTGGAGCAGGTGCGGGTGTGGCTGAACAATCCGCTGGTGGCTGAGCACGGCCTGCTGACGCTGGTAGTGGCCGCGATTGTCGTCGCAGTGCCGGTAGCGCTGTGCTGGGCTGCGGGTCGTGACTGATCAGCGCAGGCCCATGCCGCCGTCCACTTGCAGCGTCTGACCGGTGACGAAGTTTGACGCCTTCAGAAAAAAGATCACGGCATCGGCGATTTCGTCGCCCGTGCCGGGGCGTCCGGCAGGCGTCGATTTCGCAAGCGCCTGGATACCCGGATCGTCATGCTCCTCAAACGGAATCACGCCGGGCGCGACACTGTTCACGGTAATGGCCGGCGCCAGAGCCTTGGCCAACGTACGCGTCAAACTAACAACACCCGCCTTCGACGCGCAATAGTGCGCGAAATCCGGCCAGGCGCTGAAGGCGCCCATGGAACTCAGGTTGACGATGCGGCCGTCGCCGGCCTCGCGCATCAGGCGCGCCGCACGCTGCGCGCAGAAGAACGTGGCTTTCAGGTTGACGGAATGAATGAAGTCCCAGTCCGCCTCAGTAAGCTCCAGCGGATCGGCGCGGCGGAAGCGCGCGGCATTGTTCACCAGGCCGTAGAGCGAACCCACCTGCTCGCGGATGGCATCGAACATGGCTACGATTTCGGGAACATGCTCCAAGTTGGCGCGGTAAAGCGGCGCATTGCCGCAAGCCGCCGCCGTCTGGCGCGCCGCCTCTTCGGAAGTGCTGTAGTGCAGGAGGACACGCGCCCCCTCGGCATGCAGACGCAACGCAATGGCGCGGCCAATGCGGCGCGCGGCGCCGGTGATGAGAATCGGGCGGCCGGCAAGTTCCATGACTGGTTCGCTCAGCTTAGCACGCGCGTGAGAAAGAAAGAGCCCGGCACCATCGGGGGGGGCCGGGCCTCGCTCGAACGGATCGAGCAATGATTGGGGGTCAAAGCTAGTTCTGGCCAGACTGCACAGCGGCCAGGTCCCTGCGCAACTGCTGTTCGTGGACGCGTGTGTCGGCCAGCTTCACGGAATCGTGCATCAGTTTCCAGAGGGCATCCGTCTGCTGATAGAGCGCGGCAGACATCTTGCGATAGTCGGGCATCTCAACAAGCGGTGGATGGCTATCGAAGTAACGGATGGCGTCGGTGGTAGTGGCGGCGATGCGCTGCAACTGCGGCTTGGCCGCGCGGGTAATGCGGCGCTCCGCCGGGTTTTCGACCGGGAGCAAAGCTTCTAGTCGCGCCAGTTCCTTGCCCATGGAGTTGACGCCTTCCTTGACGGCGTTCAGTTGTGCGATGTAGTAACTGCGGTCAAAGCGATTGGTCGTTGCCGCGGCTTGAATGTTGGAGGCATGATCGTGCAGATCATAGGCGCCGACCTCGACGTCCTTGAGTGTGCGCCACATCTCATCCTGCACGGTGAAAACCTTCTTTTCGTGGACGGCCGCTTTCCCGCCAGACGTGGTGCTCCTGGCCTGGAGAGCAGGCACGGCAACGAAGAATGCGGCAGTGAAAAACGCCGCGGCCGCGTAATGGGTAATGGTCTTCATGGCATCTCCTTCGATCTTTCGAGTTTCCGAAGGTGTTGTCTGTTTACGTTGGGCAACGCCTCCATTTCCTTCTTCACTCGATATCAAAGACGTGCGCGAGCGGGCTGGAACCGCCGTCTACCCAAGGTTGGCGGCAGAAATACCCGCCGGACGGGAGAACGAAAGATTTAGTTTTGAGCTTCGCCGTGAACTTCGATGTCGGCAGGGTCCACACCGTCCGGAGCGGGCTGTTCGAGCTTGCCACTGAGCAGGGCCCAGGCCCAGCCGACCGCCGTAGTGGAGCTGAGTATGCCAGAAACGACGCCGATGACGCGCGGGTCGACATGAGTGGAGGCTACGCCGGCAGCGAGCATCGACGCCATCATTGTGGCCCACGTCATCGACTCCATGGTGGAGAAGACGCGGCCGCGGTAGCCGTCCTCGACGTGCCGAAGCAATTGGCTGAAGTTGAGCACCGAACTAATGGCGACGGCCATGCGCGACAGGCCAATGAAGAATAGCGCAACCAGATAGTTGCGGCTGATGCTGAACAGCACGTACGCGCCGCCATGCACGACATAGGCCGCAACAATCGCCCACTTGTAGCGCTCGAAGCTGAGCTGGCGGCCCCAGGTATTGGCGATGATGCCACCCAGAATCAGTCCGATGCCGGCCGAGCCCCACACCTCGCCGATACCAGCGGCTCCACGGTGGAACACCACTTCACCGAACAGGCTAAAGAGGATTTGCGCCGCTCCACCACCCGTGGCCCAGCCGACGCCGACCAGAGCGATGGCAAGAATCAGCGGCGTGCGTGCCATGTAGGCGAGGCCGTCGCGATACTCATGCCAGGGGCGCGCGACGCGGTCCTCGGCCAAGTCTCGGCGCTCAGCCTGAAAGCTGCGGCCAGGCGGTACGCGCAACAAACTGATGCAAGCCGCCGAGATAACGAAGCTGGCGGCGTTGAACAGGAATGCGGCCTGGTAGCCGAAGCTCTTGGCGATGATACCGCCGAGGAAGGCGCCCAACGCCACCGAGGTCCATTGCGTCGTCTGCGTGAGCGAATTGGCGGCGTGCAACTCGTCGCGGTTGGCGATAACGGGCAGTATGGAAGCGCGGCCGGAGGTGAAGAACGGCGAGGCGAACATCAGCAGCGCGCTCAGCACAAAGACCAGCGTGACACCGGAGTGCGTCAAACAGAGCACGAAGCAGGCGGCGATCACGGCGCGGACCAGGTCCGAGAGGATCATCACCTTGCGGCGGTCGACGCGGTCGAGCACGACGCCGGCCACGGGTCCGGCTAGAATCATGGCGACGGCGCGCGCAAGCATCACACCGCTGATGGCCAGACCGGAGTGCGTCCGGTCCATCACCAACGCGAAGACGGCGATGGTGTTGAAGTTGTCGCCCACTTCGCTGACCACCTGACCGGCCCAGGTGAGGCGATAGTTGCGATTGGCAGCGAGCAGACGCGTGAAACCGGCCACTAGCGTCTCCCCGTAAACCAGACTCCGCCGAGCACCAGCAGTCCGCCGGCGGCAATGGTGGGCGTCACCGGCTCATTCAATAGCGCCATGCCTGCGACGGCAGCGATCACCGGCTGAGCATAGCTGAAGGCCGCCACGCGCGAGGCGGGCAGACGGTGCAGCGCGTAGTAAAAGACGAAATAGCAGAACGTGGAGGCCAGCGCTGCCATGTAAAGCAACCCCCACCAAGAGGTGGCCGTCACGGCCGAATAGTCAAATCCGACACTCTGTTGAACGAGCAGCGGCAGGCTGGCCACCGAGCCCGCGATGTAGCCGACTGTGTTGACCGTAATGGTGTCGTGGCGCGCCACTACTTCCTTACCGAACACGGTGTAGAGCGCGAACAACAGCGCGGCCAGCAAAGCCATGGCGTCGCCATACCAGGTAGCCGTGCGGCCGGGGTGGCGGTCGAATTGAAGCAGCGCGATTCCGGCCACGGCAATCAGCATTCCACCCAGCTTGCGCCCGTCAATCCGCTCCTGGCCACGCGCCACAGCCAGCGCCATCACCTGTAGCGGTCCGGTGGCGCCAATCAGGGCTGCGTGCGCCACACTGGTCCATGACATGCCGATGATGAAGCACAACTGGTTCAGCATGGTGCCCGAGAGGCCGAGCAGCGAAAGGCGGCCTTTTTCAGCCAGACTGCCGGCTGGCCGGGCCTCGCCGTGCGCGCGGGCGCGCCAATAGAAGGGCAGCAGCAACAGTGTCGCCAGAATTGTGCGCAGAGGACCAACCAGCAGTGCCGGAAACGAGCGAAGCACCAGCTTGGCGGCGATGTAGTTCAGGCCCCAAACGAGCGTCATCAGCGCGATGAGCACGTAGAGCCGAGCCGACGTCGTCTTCACTAGGCGGAGTAGTTCTCCTCACTGACCTTCACGCTGGCGAGAAAATCGAGGTCCAGACGATAGCCGAATCCAGGCCCGTCGGTGAGCTCGATGGTGCCGCGCGGGGTGACTTCCACCCAGGGGTCAATAATGTCGCGCTTCCAGTAACGGCGGCTGGCCGAGATGTCGCCGGGCAGCGTGAAGTTGGGCAGGCTGGCCATGGCGATGTTGTGCGCACGGCCGATGCCGGCCTCCAGCATGCCTCCGCTCCAGACCGGGATGCCGGCCTTTTGGCAGACGTCGTGGACGCGCTTAGCCTCGCTGAAACCGCCAACGCGGCCCAGTTTGATATTGATGATGCGGCAGGCGCCCAGCGCGATGGCCTGCTCGGCGTGGTGCGCGTTGCGGATGCACTCGTCCAGGCAGATGGGCGTCTTCAGCGCGGCCTGCAGTTTGGCATGATCGACAATTTCGTCGTGCGAGAGCGGCTGCTCCATCATCATCAGGTTGAATTCGTCCAGCCGCTTCAGGTGCTCAATGTCGTTCAGCGTGTAGGCGGAGTTGGCGTCTACCATCAGCAGCGTGTCGGGAAACTCTTTCCGCACGCGGCGCACGACGTCGATGTCCCAGCCCGGCTTGATCTTCATCTTGATGCGCTGGTAGCCGGCGGCAAGCTCGGTGCGAATCTTTTCGAGCAGTTGCTCGACGCTGTCCTGAATGCCAATGGAGACACCGCACGGAATTTCACGCCGTGCACCGCCACCGATCAGCTTCCACAGCGGCACTCCGGCCAAGCGCGCCTCCAGATCCCAACAAGCCACCTCGAAACCGCCACGCGCCATCTGGTGGCCCTTCATGCCGGCGCAGACCGTGCGCGCTTCCGCCGCCGAGCTGAAGCGCTTGCCCAGCGCGGCCGGCACAACGTACTCCTTCAACAGCGTCCAGGCGCCGCCCGTCCACTCTTCGTTATAAAAGGGGTGCTCGCCGCAGGTGACCTCACCCCAACCGGAGACACCGCCGCAGACGACCTCCACAAGGATCATCTGGCGCGTGTAGGTGCGGCCGAAACTGGTTTCGAAAAAGTGCACCAGCGGAATCTCGATCTGGTGCAGACGGATCTGTTCTATCTGAAAGTCCATGGTCCGATGAGGTAAGTGCCCTTTTCAGGAGTGCTTTCAAAACCAATCACAGCAAGGTTCTGATCAAAATAGTGTTGGAACTGCTCGGACCCGGCGGCCTGGATCTGGCGCGCGCGGCGTGGTTCGTTGGCGCGGATTTCGGCGATATTGGCCGGGTATTCGATGCGGTGCAGGACTTCACCGCGGTCGTACGGCTGGCCGTTGACCACGGCGATGGCGCGCGGACCGGGCAAGTGCCATTCGGCCACGCAACGATCGGTGGGTAAGCCGCCGTGCAGCTTCGAAGTGGTGGTGCCGTACTGGTTGAAGACAAAACGGCGCACCACGGCGCCCAAACGCTCGATGTTGAAGAACGCGTTCTTCAGCTCCAGCGGATCGAAGGTCCATTCCACCAGATCGATGCCGCGTTCCATCGAAATCTCGCGCTGGCGCAACTTCAGCCGGCGGCCGATACCGTAGTTCCGGTAGCCATCCAGCACGCCCATCATGTGGCTGTGATAGTAGTGCACACCACCCGGCTTCAGACCAGGGATGGCAAGCAAAAACGCCACCATGCGGCGGCCGTCGAATGCGCCCAGCGTGAGCCCGCCCACCTTTTGCGCCACCACAAACAGACGCAACGGCAACAACTCGATGTCGGCGAATCCCCAGATGATCTTTTGCAGTTGAACAGCCTCATCCAGCTCCGCTATGCCCTCCAGGGGGCGGATCAGGATTGAGCGCTTGTCTTGGCCTTCTGCCACAGCTCTTCCATCTCCTCAATGTTGGATTCTTCCAGGCTCCGGCCGCGCTCGCGCAGGCCTCGTTCCACCTGGGTAAAGCGCGCGCGAAACTTGCGATTGGTGCGGCGCAGCGCCTGTTCGGGATCTATCTTCAGGAAACGCGCGACGTTCACGATAGTGAAAAGCAGGTCGCCGATTTCGCCTTCAATCTCTTCCTTCGAGCCGGAGCGCGCGGCTTCCAGTTCGGCGGTCTCCTCGCGCAGTTTGTCGATAACACCGTCCAGCGACGGCCAGTCGAAGCCGGCGCCGGCCGCCTTGCGCGAAATCTTGGCAGCCTCCATCAGCGCGGGCTGATTGCTGAGGACCGTGTCGAGCAAGCCGGCAGGTGATTCACCGCGCTCGCCCTTCTCGTCCTTTTTGATCTCTTCCCAACGCTTCAGCACTTCGTCGGGCGTGCGCGCGTCACCGTCGGCGAAGACGTGCGGATGGCGGCGGACCAGCTTCTCATTGACGGCGTCCAGCGCGTCGGAGATCGAAAACCGGCCCTCTTCCTCGCAGATACGCGCGTAGAAGACCACTTGCAGCATCAGGTCGCCGAGCTCTTCGGCCAGCCCGCGGTAGTCGCGGCGGTCGATGGCGTCCAGCACCTCATAGGTCTCTTCAATCGTGTAGGGCTTGATGGTGTCGAGCGTCTGTTCGCGGTCCCACGGGCAGCCACCTGGCTGGCGCAACCGGGCCATGATATCAATCAGCTTTTCAAACCGAGAGCCAGCGGAAAGACTGCCTGCGTCATCCATAGGAGGGGGAAATTTCAGCGTAACACAAGCCGTGACGTTGACCGATAAGGCCTCATAGGGAACTACTGTTCCCTGGAGCCACATATGAGCAGTTTGAGTGTGGAAGTCCAACGCGCCAATCTGTTGGCGGAAGCCCGTCAGGACTGGCTCGACCAACAGCAGGCCAAGCGTCTGGCGGCCCGTGCCGACGAAGCGAAGAAGGTGGACGACACGGTGCCCACCAACAGCGAACTGATTGCCAGCGATCTGCAATTGTCCAAGAAAATTGCGGCGCTGGAAGAGACGACGTCGGATTTGACGTCGTTGGCCTACGCGGCCAGCACAATCAGCGTCGTGGGCTAACGGCCAGGCTCGTACGTGATGGTGCTGTCCACGGCGGTCTGGTGAAACTCTGAGTTAGCCACGTTGATGGTGATGTTGCGCTTGTAGCCGAACAAAACCTTTATGCCAAACTCTGTGCCATAGCCCGAAGGAAACCACAACCCGTCGGCCACCTTCTTGTAGGTAACGTTGAAGCCCACTTGCTTCAGGCTGATGCCGAAGATGATCTTCACGGCGGCGGGAATCTTGATGGCCAGTTGCGTCTGCACTAGGCGCGGCTGGAACTCCTGCGGGTCCACCCACACATCCCCGCGCCAGGCGCGCCCACCGTCGTGCAGAGGCTCAAAACTCAGATGATAGGCCTCGGCACCGGCCAGTTTTTCAGCGCCGGCCAGCGTGAAGCGGTAGTACCGCTGCTCCTCGCGCGTCAACGGGAACATGTCCTTGGCCAGACCGTCACGCGACTTCTTATCGTTGACCAGATCGTCGGTCAAATCGTCGATCAGGTCTCCGTCAATGTCCGTGTCCTTGTACTTAAAGCCGGGCTTGCCGTAGCTGTGGAACTTGCCGCCGCGCTCGTAGCGCCCTTCGAAGTGCTCCAGCTTTTTCTCAGTCTTGGTGGGCGTGGGCGTCACCAGGTAGCGGCGCTTTTCCTCGCGGCTGAGCTTACCGTTGGTGCGGATGAGACGCGCCAGCGTGTCCTGACGATAGACGATGGTTTTCCGCGCCGCAACGGCGCGCTCCTGGTTCTCAGCCAGGCGTTTAAGGATCTCTTCAAGCGGGGGCGTCTGCGCGGCAAGCGTCGAGGCGCACGCCAGAATCACGAACCATCTCATATCCACCGATACGAACGAGTGTGGCGCCGTGTTGCCAGATTCTTACTAACGCTGGCGGAGCAGTGAAACGATATCCACCACCAGATTGGTTGCGCTCTGAACCAGCAGCGCCACATGGCCACAGATCTTGCGCTGGTAGCCCTCCGGCGGAGGCGGCATGCGCTTGGCCAAGGACTCAGGGAAGTCAGCCAGTTTCTTGTCGAGCTCAGCCGGCAGGGCCGAGCCCAACTTCAAGCCCTTCACGGCCGCGCCGACCGGGTGGCCGGCTCCAGGCCGGAAAAAGTCGTGAATCAGATAGATTTCGGCGTCGTGGAAGGCCGGATAGACTTCTTTCGGCTTGCCATCGGGTGGATTCTGCGCTGGCAGGCAGGTGAGACACACAAACAGCGCGAGAGCGGCACGCATCACGGATTCAGGATACCAGGACCGTCTACTCGTAGCGCAGGGCTTCGACCGGGTCGAGGCGCGCGGCCTTCGTGGCGGGCCAGAGTCCAAAGAAGATCCCGACGCCCACGCTGACCAGCACACCCGTGACGGCGGCCCATACGGGCACCGACGTAGGCAATGTGGGAAAGGCGAAGCCGGCGATCTTCGAAATGATCCAGCCCAGCACCATACCGAGCAATCCGCCGGTAAATGTCAGCACGACGGCCTCAGTCAGAAATTGAATGATGACGTCTATCTTGCGGGCGCCGATGGCCTTGCGCACGCCGATTTCGCGCGTCCGCTCCGTCACCGACACCAGCATGATATTCATCACGCCAATGCCGCCCACAAGCAAACCGATGGAGCTGAGCACCACCATAACCAGTGCCGTGACGGACGTTACCTGGCGGAACTGCTCAATCATCTGTTCGGTTGTTGAAATGCTGAAATTGTCCTGCTCGTTAAACTTCAGGCGGCGCTCCTGGCGCAACACGCCGCGCACTTCATCCATGGCGCGGCTCAACAGGCCGGGCTCGGCCGCCACAATCAGGATGTGCTCAACTGACGCCGGCTCCAGCTTGCGCATGGTGAAGTACGGCAGCACGACGCGCGTATCCTGTTGGCCGGGGAAAGAGTTGGCCGGCCGGTTCATCACGCCGATGACGCGGTAGGTGTGACCATCCACCTGCATTTCCCGGCCCACGGCGTCGGTCCCAGAAAACAGGTTTTTGTAGATGTCCTCGCCAATGACGGCGACGGGCTCGTGGTGTGTGTTTTCGAACTCCGAGTAGAAGCGTCCTTCCTTCATCTCGGCGTTGCCCGTCGCGGCGTATTTCTCATCCGCACCGAACAGGTTCACCTGATAAACATCGTTGTTCTTGTAATGCGCACGGTGAATTCCGCGCGCCGGGCGCAGCATCACGCTAACCGAGTTCACCGACGGGCAGCGCTCACCGATGGCAATGGCGTTGGCTAATGTGAGCGGACGCCGCATCTGCTCCTCGCGCGAGCGGTTCCCGAAACTCATCGCCGAGCGGTATTTGGTGATGATCATCGAATCGGTGCCGAACGTCTTAATGACGCCGGCCACGGCGCCGTCGAAGCCGGTGAGAATGCTACCCACGCCGATGATGGTGCCGGTACCGATGATCACGCCCAGCACGGTGAGAAAGCTTCGCAACTTGTGCGTGCGCAACGCCGCCAGCGCCAGTCCGACGCCGGCCATGATCACAAGCGTGTTCTTGTTCTTGACCTTCACTTTTCCGCCCTCAGCGCCACAATCGGATCCAGCTTCGAGGCCTGCTGGGCCGGATAAATACCGAAAAACAGTCCCACAGCCGCCGAAATGCCCACCCCAATCACCACGGAACTGACCGGCAACTCCATCGGCACCGGCGTCGTCGCACGCACAACTGCGGCAATCAGCCAGGCGATCACCACGCCAGCCACGCCTCCGCTACTCGACAGGACCGCCGACTCAATCAGAAACTGGCGCAGGATGTCGGAGCGCCGCGCGCCAAGCGACTTGCGCACGCCGATCTCCTGCGTGCGTTCGGTAACAACCGCCAGCATGATGTTCATGATCACGACGCCGCCCACCACCATGAAGACGCTCACCACGGCGATGGCGGTGGCGGCAATGGCGCCGGTGAGCTTCTCCCAGGCCCCCATGATCGAATCCGAGTTCAGGATCATGAAGTTATCGTCCTGGCCGGGCCGCACGTGGCGGTAGGCGCGCAGCAGCGAGCGCACCTCGTCACTGGCCTGGTTGAAGTGCTCGTGGTCAATCGCCTGGCAGGAAAAGCTGATCCAGCGTTGAGAGCCGTAGGCTTTGAAAAACGTGTAGATGGGGATGTGGACGAAACTGTCCTGCGATTGGCCAAAAACGCTGCCAATCTTTTTCGCTACGCCGATGATTTCGTGCGGTTTTCCAGAGATATCGACATATTTGCCGATTGGATCGACGCCTTCGAAGTACTTCTCCTTGACGTCGGCGCCGATGAAGGCGACCAGACGATGTCCCTGCACGTCGCCCTCGCTGAGGTAGCGGCCGGACTCCACCTGTACGTTACTCAAAACACTGATATTCGAGGTCCCGCCGACGACACTCACATCCTCCATGCGCTGACCGCGATAGACGATGTCAGTGCTGGTTTCGGCCTGCATGCCGATCTCCCGCACGAGGCTGGCGCGCTGTTTGAGGAACTCGTACTCGTCGGCCTTGAGATAGGGATTCTTGCGTTGGAGTTCGATGAACTTTTTGGGATCCCAATCGCCCAAGAAGGCAAAACGGACGACGACGAAGCCGTCGGCGCCAAGATCGGCAATCTTTTCCGCGACATAGACGTTCATGCCGTGGATCACGCTCATCACCGCGATCAGCGTCGTGGTGGAGAGGATAATGCCGAGCAACGTCAGGAAAGTGCGCAGTTTGGCCGAGCGCAGACTGGCGATAGCGATGGCGAAGGCCTCGTAAGTCGAGGCACCAGATTTCATTTCATTGAACCTAGACGATGACCGGGAGGGCTTTGTTCCGAACTTCCTCGCACCAGTCTCGCACGATCTGGTCTACCCAGAAGCGTGGGCGGTGTCGCGCAACGAAGCCGACGTGCCCGCCATGCGCCGGCGCCAGAAGCCGCAGGTGGGGTTGCTTGCGGACCACCGTGCGGTTGAATAAATCGAATGGAATCATAGGGTCATCCTGCGCCTGGACCAGCAGAGTAGGCACCCGGATGCCGTCGAGAAAACCGATCGAAGATTGTGTCCGGTAGTAGTTCAATGCCGATCCGAAGCCAAAGGCGCGCGAGGTGAAGTGATCGTCGAATTCATAAACCGTCTTCACCCGCTCCAACCCGTCGATCGGGAAGGCTTCCGGATACTGGGCGTGACGGCGGCGGTAGCGAGCCTTCAGGCTGCGTACAAAACGCATCTCATAGAGCCGGTTCTCTGGAGCACCCAGGCGCAAGACGCAGGCGTACAGGTCGAGTGGCGTCGAAACAGCGACGACGCCGGCCAGCAACCCGCGCGCCGCGTCGCCCAGTTCGCCAGCCAACTTGAGCACCAGGTTGCCACCTAAAGAGTAGCCCACCAGGAAGATGGGACCGCGCCCCTCGGCAATGAAGCGCTCAGCCAGGGTACGGACATCCACGGTGAGGCCGGAGTGGTATAGCGTTGGCGTGAGATGTTCAGTACCACCGCAGGAGCGCATGTTCAGCCGGTGCGCAGCGTAGCCGGCCGAGGCCATTTCCTGCGCCAGCGAAATCATATAGCCACTGGCGGAAGAGCCTTCCAACCCGTGATGAATGATCACCTCGCCGCGAACCGGGCCGGCCGGCCGGTTTTCGTGCACAAGAATTCGCGTGCCAGGTTCGGTGTCGTAAATTACGGGGCGGGTGGGGTAATGCTGCTCATCAATCGCACGAGGCCAGAAGCTGGCCGCCAGCGTTGCCAGATGAGCGTTGGAAAATAACGGTTCGAACTCGCGCAAACTCTGATTCTATCAATCGCCTTCGACGTCGCGCTCCAGCGTACCGGGCTCGGCCGCCTTACGGGCCAAATCTTCGGTAAGGATGATCGCCTCGGCCAAGTCGCGCATGGGGCGGCGCAGACGCCGGCTTTCATTGCGCAAACGCAGGTAAGCCTCTTCCTCGGTAAGGTGATACTTATACTGCAAAATACCCTTGGCGCGCTCCACCAGCTTGCGGGTTTCGAGCTGGCGTTTCATCTCCTGCGTCTCTTCCATCAGGCGGGCATTCTCATTCTCGAGCCGCGCCCGCTCCAGCGCGCCGCCCATCTGTTCGCCGATGAAGGTAAGCAGCGAGACCTCTTCAGGTAAATGCTCGTGACGGTCTTTATGGTGAACGTTGATCACGCCGATCACCTCGCCGGAGGTGACTAGCGGCACCGAGCAGAAGGCCTCATATGTATCTTCCACCAAGCCCGGGACGTGGCTGAAGCGCGGATCGTTGGAAGCATTCTCCGACAGCATCACGACGCTCTTGTTCTCCACCACCCAGCCTGTGACACCTTGGCCCACTTGCATGCTTAGGTGGCCAATCTCAGCAGCGTGCGGCACCTGCGACGCGCGCAACACAATGTCACCTGTGGACTGGTCCAGCAAATAGACGAGACACGCGTCGCAGCCCGTCACCTGGACAGTCATGCCGACGATTTCACCCAGCATTTCATCCACGGAGCGATTCGAGCTGACGATTCCGCTGATTCGGTGCAGAATAGAAACCTGACTGTTATGCTGTTCCATTGCCGTCGTTTGGGCCACTCTGTCTGTAGGATAGGAACTGGCTACACGGAGGGTCCAATCGAAACTTTCTATCAATCCCATCCCGTAACGGTGACATGGGATATTCATTTGGGGACTAAAGCCGCCCTGTTGCTCCTTGTTTTGAGCGGTTTATTGGCAGGTGCTCCGCGTTGGTCGAAGGCCGAAGCCGGCCGCTGGCAGGTGCTGACCGACGCCGGTGATAAGGCGGCGGCGACGACGCTGGCCGAACTCGCAGCCGGGGAAGATCTTTTCCGTGCCCGCGCCACCGCGTTGGGTGGCCGGATGCCGGACTCGTTGCCGCCGGTGCGTGTGTTGCTGTACCGCTCGGCACGTGATCTCGGCCCGCTGCGCCATGCACCCAGCGTCCGCGGCGTGTTCGTCAACGGGGTAGATCAAGACTACATTCTGCTGGCCGAGCCAGGCGCGGACACCACCGGCGCGGCGCTGCACGAGTTGTTTCACCTTGTGGCCCGGCATTCGCTGCCGGTTCTGCCAGCGTGGCTGGAAGAAGGATTGGCCGAATACCACTCGACGGCCCGCGCTGGAGAGGGCAATGCTGTGCTTAGCGGACTGCTGGCCACGCACCTGTCCATGGCGGCAAACGGCGCCTGGATTGACGCGCAGCGTTTCGCAACGATGGCAGAGATCGAGGATGGCTCGTTTTACGCCCAGAGCTGGGCTACGGTTTACTGGCTGCTCCAGAGACCGGGTGGGCTGGACAAGCTGGCGCAGTTCATCGCATTGATGCGCGAAGGGCGCGAACAGGCGGCCGCATTTGCCGAAGTCTATGGCATAAGTTTTGAGGAGGGTTTGCGCGCGGCCCGCGCAGCCGTGCCGGCCGACGCGCACCACGCCAGCACAGCCGACAAGTTCAGTTTCACACCGGCCGCCGCTCCGAAAATCAGCGTGCAACTGGCTGGCGAGGCCGAGGTAGTCGTGACGCGCGCTCAGATTGCGCTCGCCCTTGGCCAGCCCGCCGAGGCCGCCACGCTGCTCAATGACGCTGCACGCCGCTGGCCGAAGGATCCGTCCGTCGCCGCAACGCTGGGCGCACTGGCCATGGCTCGCGCCGACCATGCCGCCGCCCGCCAGCATCTGGAAAATGCCATGGCCTTGGGCGACAAGAGCGCCGCCACGCAGTTTGAATACGCGATGCTGGTGCGTGACACGCATGGCGAACAGGCGTTGGTGGTGCAATCGCTACGCCAGGCCATTGAGACCCAGCCCAGCTTCGGCGAAGCGTGGTTCGTGCTCGGCAACATGCTTCTGAATCAGGGTGAGCCGGGCCCGGCCGCCGACTGTCTGGCCAAAG
>CAYZIX010000006.1:0-44913 GCA_964478395.1 uncultured Candidatus Solibacter sp. | reverse complement strand
CACGGCGCGGGCCGGCCTGGGAGGCGCTGGGCCGCGCGTTGCACGAGGCCGGGCGCCGCGCCGAGGCACGGCAGGCGGCGCTGCGCGCTGTTGAAACGGCTGCCACGCCCGACGAGTCGCAGATGGCGCTCGCACTGCTCCGCGAGGTGGATACGATTTCCCTACCCCGGTTGACGGCGAAGCCCGGCGCGATTACGCCCAAGGGCTGGGAGCCGCCGGAAGGCGATTCGAAGGTCGAGGGCCGGCTGACGATGATCAACTGCGACACGGCCGTGCTGGTGTTCACTATCCAGGTAAAGCCGGGCTCGGTGACAGCGCTCGATACCGCCAAACCACAACGCGTGATGCTACGCGGCAACGTCGAGGGCCGGCGGGAGTTTGTCTGTGGTGCGCAGGCAGGATCTCCGCAAGTGGTGGCAGGCTATATCGCACGGCCAGTGATGGAACCGCCGCCGCCCGCGCCAGCCCCCAAGACGGCGCTGAGAAGGGGAGCCGCCGGGCGCAGGGCCGCGCCGGCGAAGTCCACTCCAGCTCCGGTGGCCGGCGAGCTGGTTTGGCTGGAATTCAAATAGATGACTGCCGGAAACACGTTGCGCCTGCCGGTGGTGGCCGTCGTAGGGCCGACCGCGTCCGGCAAGAGCGCGCTGGCGCTCGAATTGGCGCTGGCGTTCAACGGCGAAATTGTCAACTGCGACTCTCTACAGGTCTACCGCGGCCTCGACATCGGCACGGCCAAGACGCCAGCCGCCGAGCGCCGTGGCGTGCCACACCATATGCTGGACCTGCTGCCGCCCACGGCCATCTTCAGCGCCGGCGACTACGCGCAGATGGCGCGGCCCGTTATTAGCGAAGTGTGCCAGCGTGGCCGGCTGCCTGTGCTCGCTGGCGGTACCGGCTTTTATCTGCGGTCCTTGCTGGAGGGGCTCGACGAAATCCCCAGCCGCGATGAAGCGCTGCGTGCCCGAATTGAGCGCCGCACGCCGGCGCAACTGCATCGTCTACTGAAGCGGCTGGACCAGGGGGCAGCGGCGCGCATCCATCCCAATGATGGCCAGAAGTTGGTGCGCGCATTGGAGATACGGCTGCTGGCCCGTCGTCCAGCAGCCGAGCTCTTCACGCCGGAAAAGCGCCCGGCCAGATACGAGGCGTTAAAGCTGGTGCTGGACCCTCCACGCACGGCTCTGCACGCGCGCATTGAGGAACGCACCCGTCAGATGTTTGCCCATGGCTTGGTGGAGGAGGTGCGCGAACTGGTCCGGACAGGGGTGCCGCTCGATGCCAAGCCCTTTGAAGCGATCGGCTACAGGCAGGCCGTGGAAGTACTGGCTGGGCACATTAGTTTGGAGCAGGCCATCGCCTCCACGGTCATTGCCACGCGCCAGTATGCCAAACGCCAACTCACCTGGTTCCGGCGCGAGACCGGGGCAGTCTGGATACAGGCGTTCGGAGACTCGCCGGCGGCGCGCGATGCGGCGATGGAATCCACAAACCGCCATCTCGGGAAGTTTACACAGATCAACTAACTATCGCCCCTCAATACGCGTATAGACATACGGAAACACAATGCGCCAGATGGATGGGAAGCTATAGGCTTGGCAGAGACCGGAGTAATATGTTTATATTACACCACTTTTTTGTTGTTCTTTCCTGCCAAAGCGCTTGCCATAAGACTGGCCAATGAACCTATAATGACTACAGGAGCGTACAAGATGTCCAAGACCACGAAGTTCTTCATTTTGTTTCTTACCTTCGCTCTGGCGATCGCCAGTGCCGCCTCGTACCAGGTGACGCTGTTCCAGACCTCGACCGTTGCCGGTAAAGAGCTGAAAGCAGGGGCTTACAAGCTCACCATCGAAAACGAAAAGGCCGTTATCGCCAAGGGCAAAGAAAAGGTAGAAGCGTCCGTCAAGCTGGAGAATGGTGATTCGAAGTTCGCCACCACCTCCGTTCGCTATGCCGAAGAAAACGGGAAAATGAAGATCCAGGAGATCCGCCTGGGTGGCACCAACACCAAGGTCGTTTTCAACTAGTTGACCCCCAAAAGGCCCGCTCCCGGATGCAGTTTCCGGGGCGGGCCCTCCCGTTCACTGGCTTCCCCGCCCGCTTCTGTCCCGCCTGAAGCTCCTCCGGTTGTTATACTCAGCTCGTAATGCGGATGTTCGCGCGTCTATTGCCGTTGGTTTGCTGCGCGTTAGCGCTGCGGGCCGAAACCGTGCTGGTGTTGCCGTTTGCCAATTCAAACGACGCGCACAATCTCGACTGGGTGGGCGAGAGTGTCGCCGAGATTCTGATTGACGTTTTGACGGCCGAGGGACTGGACGTCGTCCGCCAGGATACGCGCGATGAAGTGCTGGATGACATGGGCCTGCGACGCTACGCAGTGCTGACGCGTGCCAGCGCAATGGAGATTGCCATCAACTCCGACGCCGGCATTGTCGTTGGCGGTGAATTTGCCTGGACCGCGCCGAAGCCCGGCGCCCCCGGCAAAGGGACCGTGCGGTTGACCACCTACATTCTCGACGTGCATGGCATGCGCAAACTGGGCGAGTTCACGGTCGGTGGACCGCTGGAAGAGTTGTCGCAGATGGAAACCAGCCTAGCGTGGCAGACACTTGGCGCGTTGCGGCCGGGCGTGACCGGTGATGAGAGCGCTTTCCGGCGCAACCATCCGGCTGTGCGCATCGACGCTCTGGAATACTACGTGCGCGGTTTGCGGGCTCAAACCACGCAACAAAAACACCAGTTGCTGTCGGTGGCGGCCCGGCTGGCGCCGACGTTTTCTTTGCCCTGCTACCAACTCGGGAAGCTGAACTTCTTTGCGCTGAAGCACTATGGCGCTGCGGCCGAATGGTTTCAAAAGGTCCGTGAGGGTGACAGCCATTATCGCGAGTCGTTGTTTTACCTCGGCCTGAGCCGCTACAACTCCGGCGACTTTTCGGGCGCCGCCGCCCCGCTGCGCACACTGGCCGGCATGCTGCCGCTGCCCGAGGTGCTGAACAATCTGGGAGCGGTGCTGGTGCGGTTGAACGATCCGGAGGCGCTGGACTGCTTCCGCAAGGCGATGGAATCCGACCCCTCCGAATCTGACTACGCTTTCAACGCGGCCTACACGCTGTGGCGGCGGAGCGACTTTGCGCCCGCGGCGGAGATGCTGCGTGCAGTGCTGGAGCGTTCACCGGAAGACAACGCGGCGCGGATGCTGCTAGAGCGGTGCGAACACGAGCGGGGGCCGCGTCCGGGTGACCTGCGCGCCGAGGCGCTGGAGCGCGTGCAGTCCGAGTACAACGAATCGGCTTGGCTCGCACTGAAATCAATGCTCAGTCCGCAGCGCTAACCGCCCCTCTACAAAGAGGCCCAGAACGCGCCCAGGTCAGCGGCCAGCGGCGCCGAAAACCGCAATGTCTCACCGGGTAAAGAGAACTCCAGTTCGGCGGCGTGCAGGGCTTGACGGCGCAGCCGCAACACGCTCGCCAGATGCGGCGTGAAGCCGTGCTCAATGAACTCGAGAAAATACCTCTCGTCAGGGCCGTAAAGCTTGTCGCCCACCAGCGGCAAGCCCAGCGAGGCGGCATGCACACGAATCTGGTGCAGGCGGCCGCTTCTAGGGTGGACGCGCGCCAGCGTGCAGCCACCGCGCTGTTCCAGGGGGATGAACTCCGTGACGGCGCTCTGGCCATCGGCGCGCACACTGCGTTTCAAGTAGACCGGCGAGGCTTCATCGCGGCCGATGGAGCGATCAACGGTTGCAGGCGCATCCAGTAGCCCATTGAGGATGGCCAGATAGGTCTTTCGCACATGGCCGTGCTGAATGGCGCGTTGCAGAAGCGAGCCCTGCTCACGCGTGCGCGCCAGCACCACGACGCCGCTGGTTTCGCGGTCCAGGCGTGACGGCATATGCAGCACGGCTTCGCCCAGCATTTCGCGGCAAGCGCCGACCAGACTGGACCACGGACCATCCTTGGAGGGGTGGCAGACAACGCCGCCAGGCTTGTCAACAGCCAGCAGACGGTCGTTCTCCACCAGCACCCAACTGCGCAGTTCGGCCGGCGTAATCAACCAGCCCCAATCGGTGGCGGGCACGCCTTCCAGTGTCGCTATTTGTCCTGGTCCGAGGCAATCCAGTTGTAGACAAAGCCGGCCAAAGAGGCTCCCACGGCCGGAGCCACCCAGAACATCCATAACTGCACCAGCGCCCAGGAACCGACAAAGACCGCCGGCCCTAAACTGCGCGCCGGGTTCACAGAGGTGTTCGTCACAGGGATGGAAACCAGGTGAATCAGCGTCAGCCCGAGCCCGATGGCGAGGGGACCCGCCGCAGCCGGGGCGCGCTTATCAGTGGATCCTAAGATTATGAAAAGGAAGAAGAATGTCAGCAGCGCCTCAGCCAGGAAGCAGACGCCTGCCGCATATCCGCCGGGCGAATGAGCGCCAAAACCGTTAGCGGCAAAGCCGGCGGCCACATCGAAGCCGGGCTTCCCGCTGGCGATGAGCAGCAGCGCTCCGGCGGCGCAGACGGCGCCGGCGCATTGCGCCACAATATAGCCGGGCAACTCCCGCCACTCAAAACGCCGCGCCACGGCCAGACCGAGCGTGACGGCCGGATTCAGGTGGCAACCAGAGATAGGGCCGATGGTGAAAGCCATGGTCAAGACGGTGAGTCCGAACGCCAGGCTGACTCCCAGCAATCCGATTCCAACGTTCGGGAAAGCGGCAGCCAGTACAGCGCTACCGCACCCACAGAAAACTAGCCAAAACGTGCCGAGAAACTCGGCCGTGGCGCGCTTGCCCATGGACATCAGATCCTCCTTGCTTGCCCAACCGTCCACGACTAGTGACGGATAGGTTGTTGCGAGTATAGCCGATCCGCCCTGCGGAGGAAACTGATCGGACATTCGGCACATCAGATATAGTGAAGATAATGAGAGATCTCTACGCTGGGCGATGGCGTTCATGCCCGTCCGGACGTGGGGTAGTGGTGCACCCTAAATGACCAGCTACTGGCACAAACTTCTGGCTGTCGGCCTGTTGGCCGCGGCGACGTCGGCCGGCGCGATGGAATCGGCCCCGGCGGGCAAGAGCAGCAAAGCCACGGCGTATTATCACGCCGCGATGGGCCACCTATATGCAGAGCTGGCCGCCCAGTATGGGGGCCGGGGCGAGTATCTCTCAAAGGCGATTGAGAATTACAAGCTGGCCATGCACGCTGACCCGGAGACGGGCAGCCTGGCGCAGGAACTGGCCGACCTCTACGTCCAGTCCGGTCAGATCCGCTTTGCGGTGAACGAGTTTGAAGAAGCCGTTAAGCGCAACCCCGACGATCTGAACGCGCGCCGCATTCTGGGCCGGCTCTACATGGCGCGGATTCGCGATGGCCAGCAGTCCCGTGTCAACGAAGAGATATTGAAACAGGCCATTGAGCAGTACGACAAAGTGGCCGAGAAGTCGCCGGGCGACGTGGAGAACTGGTTGCTGCTGGGCCGCTTGAACAAGCTCGGGCAGAACTCCGCTGCCGCGGAAAAAGCCTTCAAGAAGGCGCTCGAAGTGAGCCCTGAAAACGAGGACGCCATGACCGGCCTCGCTATGGTGTATTCCGATCTGGGTGACACGGCCCAGGCCAGCCAACTGCTGAAAAAGGTGGCCAACCGCAACCCCAGCCTGCGCACGCTGGCAGCCCTGGCCGCCGCCTACGAGCAAATGAAGGATTTCAAGCTGGCCGCCGAGACTTACAAACAGGCGCTTGATCTGAACAAGGATAACTCCGACCTGAAACGCGCCTACGCCGAATCGCTATTTAAGGCCGACGACGCGGCCGGCGCCAAGCCGGTGTTCGAGGAGCTGCTACATGAGGACAGCCGTGACGTGCTGTCGCTGCTGCGCCTGTCGCAGATCTACCGCCAGGAACGGAACTATACACGCGCCAAAGAATATGCCAAGCGGGCGCGCGAAGCAGATCCGAACAATCTTGAGATTCTCTACAACGAGGTCAGCCTGCTTGAGAGCGAAGGCAAAACCGCCGAGGCCATCGCGCGGCTGAAGGAACTGATCGACTCCATGGCGAAGCGCCCGGCCTCGGTGGCCGAGCGTACCAACCGCGCCATTTTGCTGGAGCGTCTCGGACTGCTCTACCGCAACACGGATCAGACGCAGCTTGCCGTGGCCGCTTTCCACGAGATTGGCGAGTTGGACCCCGATGCCGCACCGCGAGCCTATGCCCAGGCGATCGACTCGCTGCGTGCCGGCCGTGATTTTGCCGGCGCCGAAAAAGAAGCCAACACGGCGCGCCAGCGTTATCCGGATGACCGGATTCTGAAAACCGTCGTGGCGTCGCTATATACGGATCTGGCGCGCTACCGCGAGGCCGAAGCGTTGCTGAAGACGCTCATGGACGGCAAGAGCGACCGCGATACCTGGATTTCTCTGGCCCAGGTCTATGAGAAATCCAAGGACTTCGGCGCTATGTCCAAGGCCTTGGACGCAGCCGAGAAGATCTCCTCGGCGGATGAGGACCGTGAGAACGTCTTCTTCCTGCGTGGTGCGATGTATGAGCGCCAGAAGAAGTTCGACCAGGCGGAGACCGAATTCCGCAAGGCTCTCAAGTTGAATCCCAATTCGGCATCCGCGCTGAACTACCTCGGCTACATGCTGGCGGACCGCAATGTCCGCCTCTCCGAAGCCCTGGAGATGGTCACGAAAGCCGTCGAGTTGGAGCCGGCCAACAGTGCTTTCCTCGACAGTCTGGGCTGGGTCTTCTTCCGTATGAACCGCTTGGCCGACGCCGAGACGCAGCTTCGTCTGTCGCTTGAGCGTGGCACGCGCGACCCCACCGTGCACGAGCACCTGGGCGATGTCTACAGCAGCCAGAACCGCCTGAAGGACGCCATCACCGAGTGGGAACGCTCGATTCGCGAGTGGCAAGCCAACCCGCCGGCCGAGGTGGATCTCTCCGAGGTAGCTAAAATCCAGAAAAAAGTGGACGGCGCCAAGCTCCGTCTGGCCAAAGAAGGTCCGCCCGTGCGCAAGCCATAGCCAAAAGATTGGTGAACTGCGAGAATAGCGGCATGAAAGTTTTTCTCACTTTGATTGCCGCCGCGGCTCTGTGCATGGCCGCCTCCAACCCGCTGGGTAAACCGCTGACACTCAACCAGCAAACGCCGATTGCCGATCTCGCCGCCAAGCCCGCCGATTATGTCGGCAAGACGGTTCAGGTCAAAGGCAAGGTGAGCGAAGTGTGCCAGAAGGCCGGCTGCTGGATGATCCTGGTGGACGCGCAGACCAAAGCCACCGTCAGGATCAAAGTGAAGGACGGGGAGATTACCTTCCCGAAAGACTCCATCGGCAAGACCGCCGTGGCCGAGGGCCGCTTTGCCAAGATTGAACTGACCAAAGAGCAGGCCATCGCGCAGGCCAAGCACGAGGCCGAAGAGAACAAGAAGCCGTTCAATCCAGCCAGCATCACAGGCCCAAAGACGATCTACCAGATTCAGGGCACGGGCGCGGTGATCGAATAACCACGCTGCGATTACCGCCGGGGCCGCGAATCTGATAGCATCTGGAAGCTATGCTCCTTGTCGCGGATATCTTAGGCATTTTCACGTATGGCATGAGCGCCGCCATGCTTGGCACGATCCTGCCCGAACTCTCGAAGAGATTCAATCTTTCGCCGAAGCAGAACGGCAACATTGGCATGACCCAGGCGATCGGCCTGATGGTAGGCGCCTTCTTTACGGGTCCTTTGATGGATCTGCAGGGAAAAAAGATCGGCATGCTACTGTCGCTGGGTCTGATCGCCGTGGCCCTGATTGGACTGCGTGCAGCCAAGGGCTACGGCTCCATCGCGGGCTTGATGCTGGTGCTCGGCACCGGCGGTGGCGCACTGGTGACAGCGGCTTTTGCGCTGCTCGGCGACGTGCAGGTTTCCTGGGCGACGCCCTCAGGCGTGGCCAATGGCCTGAACGTTTTCTTTGGCTTGGGTGGATTGCTGACGCCGCTGGTGGCGGCGCGCATCTTCCGGAATAACGCCAACCGGCTGCTGATCTTCGCCGCCTGCATTGCCGTCGTGGCCTTCGTGGTGAGCTCTGTCACCGAGATGGCCGGCGCCAGCGGCAAGGTCGCGTTCCAGGCCGCCCAAGTGGGCGCCTTGCTGTCCAGCCCGGTGTTGCTGATCCTCTCTCTCGCGCTTTTCCTCTATGTCGCCTGCGAGTGCGGCGTGTGGAACTGGCTGGCGCGGCACCTCATCGCGCAGGGCGTGCCGGAAGCCACGGCGCTGACCATCCTTTCGCTCGGCTTTGCGTTGGGTATGCTGCTCGGCCGTATCGCGGTGGTCCCGGTGCTGGCCAACGTGACACCCAAGGCCGTACTGGTGGGCGCGGGCGTCTTCATGGCCGTGGTCACTTACCTGATGCTTCAGACCGGCAAGCCGCAACTGGCGTGGGTACTCGTTTTCCTCACTGGCCTTGCCATGGCGCCGGTGTTCCCCACCGCGCTGGGTCTGGCCGGAGCGGCATTCAAGGAGCAGGGGCTCAGCTCAACCGCCACCGGCATCGCTTCCACGTGCGGATGGCTGGGTCTGGTAATCAGCTCGCCCGTCATCGGCGGCATCGCCGGCTCGGATCCGAAACGGCTGAAGAAGGCGCTGCTGCTGCTGCCTATCGCTTCGGCTGTGATGGCCGTTGTAATCCTGGCCCTGTAGCCATTTGCTCTCGATCCGTTCACAGGCCCGCCCGGCGCGTCCGGACGGGCCTTCCTATTTTCTGCGCGCCGCGCCTTCCCATTCGAGCATCAGTCCGGCGGCCGGCACAATCGGGAACAACTTGAGAAACGCCGGGTAGGCCTGTGCGGTGTGCGAGTTATAGCCGTTAAACGAGTCGTAGGTGTGGTTACTGTGGTTTGTGAGATTGCTCACCTCGACGTAAAGCACCCCGCGCCAGGTGCGCCCGTGTACAGTCTCGTGATGGAAACTGCGCGCCAAACGCACATCAGCGCGGTGATAGACCGGCAACCGTAGCGCGTTGCGCTGAGTGGAGAGATAGTAGAGCCCACCGGAGGCACGGAAAAAGCCGGGGATGGGGAAGTTGGAGCCGTAGCTATAACGAGCACTCAGGTTGACGCGCGCCGACAGGCGGTAGCTCGCATACGCCGTGACAGTGTGGCGCTGCTCTTCGTCAGCCGTGTAGTGCGCACCGGTCACGCCGTCGCGCAGCCAGCTTCGTGTGTAGGCATAGCTCACCCAGCCGGTCAGCCGGTTGGCGGCGCGGCGCTGCAGAAACACTTCCAGGCCGCGCGTCGCACCACGCACGGAATTCAAGTATTGCGGCGCGGACGGCGGCGCGAAAATCTTACCGTTGGCGAGCAGGCGCGGATCAATCAGCGGCTGCGCGATACGATCGCGGTCGGCGCGCCAGAACGCTTCGGCGCGCACGCGGGTACGCATGTTCAACTCCTGCTCAACGGCCGCCACGGCGTGCGTCGACCGCTCAGGTAGCAACGAGGGGCTGCCCATGTTTTCAATCCGTGACAAAGACAGCGCCGGGAACTGCGCAGCCTGGCTCCAGGCCATCTGCACGCGTGTTGCCGGCCCCACGCGCAGCATGGCGGACGTGTGCGGAGAGACGGTGCGCACATCCGATGCAGAATCGCTGTCAACGCGCGCGCCGGCGCCGAGCGTCAACCGCCCCGCCGTGTATCCCTGCTGCGCCCAGCCGCCCGTGCGCACGGCCGTACCGTGCCAGTTGTCGCGCCGGCGCAGGGCCAGTGGCGTGAAGTTGTAGCGGGCCGAGAAACCGTCGTCGTGCAGACGGCGCAGCGTAAAACCACCCTCGAACGGGGCGTTCGCCCAGCGGCTGCTGCTGACTGCGGTGTTCGACACCCACTCGCCGTAGCCCATGCCGGCCAACGCCAAATCGTATGGATTCTCGTTGCCGGCGCGTTCCCTCATCCACGCCGCACGCTCCGTCACCAGCAGTGAACGGGCCGGCGCCGCCCGCCAGCCAAGCATGGCGAGCGTGGTGTGGTAGTTGCCGGTCATGATCGAGTTCACGCCCAGCGAAGAGGCTACGCGCGAACGGTCCAGGTCTGAAGCCCCATCCATCACACTGAGCGTCACCTGCTGGCGTGGCGTCAGATCCCAGGCGAGCCGCGCCTGCGTGTCTGTAAAGCCAAAGGCCATCTGATTGGATGCCGACGCCCGCCGCAGAATGTATTGCAGGTAGCTCTTGCGCGCCGCCACCAGCCAGGAGCCGCGCCCAGCCCCACCCAGCGGCCCTTCAGCCACAACGCCCGTCGCCGCCACGCCCGTGTTGATGCGGACAATCGGCGCCAGACGGTTGCCGTCGCGCAGACGCATGTCCAGCACGCCCGCTGTGCGGTCGCTGTAAGAAGCGGGCGGCGCCCCGGCGTGCAGCGTCATCTCTTCAATCAGGTCTGAGTTGAGCGTCGACAGCGAACCCGTTTGCTCCTGCCCCTGCACGGTGTGAAGCGGGCTGTGCAGCAGCACACCATCCAGATACAGCCCGATGTTCGAATATGGAGCCGCGCGAACACTGAATTGCGCCACATAGTCGTTCGACGACACCACGCCAGGTAGCGATTGCACAGCTCGCAGCGGATCGTCCATCAGCACCGCGGCCAGATTCTTCACCTCGCTGCCGCTAAGCGTGCGCTCTGAGGGACTGGAAATGACGTTGGGCTCGAACGGTCCGGCCAAGACGCTGATCGAGTCGCGCCGCGTCAGCGTCTCCGGAGTCAACGCCAATTCCAGCTCAGCGTTGCCGGAAAGCTCCAGCCGCAAAGGCCGGTATCCGATCAGCGAGACCTGCATCAAACACCCCGGCGCTCCAGCCTGACTAAGAGTGAAGCGCCCGTCGGCGCCGGTTGCCGTCTCGGTCGAGCCGCCCGGACATGCCAGCACCACACGCGCCTTGGCCAGCGCCTCGCCACCCGCAGAATCTTTCACCACGCCCGTCAGAAACGGCTCACCTAATAGGTGCGGCAAGACAAGCGCCATCAGTGCTGCCAGGCATCGCATTCAGCCAATAATAACTCCTGTATTCCAGGCGCCAAGAATGAACAATCGGAAGAGAGGCGTGTCCATCAGCCCGTAGCCGCGCCTTCCTGCCGTGGGCCGCCAGACGTGGCGCAATAGAAAATGACATCCCGCCGTGCGTTCCGCCTGCGCGCGGCGTGGCGCGGCAGCGTCTAATATAGTTGCTGGGGGGCTGCTTGGAGCCCCGCCGAGGAAAGGAATCTCCATGCGTCCGAACTCACGCTCGCGCCGCCGCGGTTTCTCGCTGATCGAACTGCTGATCGTCATCGCCATCATCCTGATCATCGCCGCCATTGCGGTGCCGAGATTGAACACGGCCCTCCAATCGGCCCATGAGATGGCGGCCATCCGTCAGATCACAGCCGTACACCAGGCCGAGACGCAGTACTTTTCACAGTTCGGTAAATTTGCTGAGAACCTGGCCCAGCTTGGGCCGCCGGCATCGGGTGCCGCCGGTCCAGCCGCCGCCGATCTGATCCCGGGCGACTTGGCCGCAGGCAAAAAGACCGGCTACATCTTCACCGTCGCCGGCTCCAAGGAAGGCTATACCGTAACGGCTGTGCCTGAAGCGTTCAACAACACCGGCCGCCGCACGTTCTTCTCCGACCAGACGCTGGTGATCCGCGAAAACTGGGGTGCGGAGCCAGCCACGGCGCAGAGCAAAGAGATCAAGTAGTCTTGGCCTAGAATCCCAGCCGCGATCGGACATCGCGCGCACGGTTACGCGCCACGCTCAGCGTGGTCGCCTCCGGGTCACCTAGCCGGATCAGCAATCCACCCGCAAAGCCGGGCGTAATCTCCCTTACCCAGGCTGCGTTCACCAGCGTCGCGCGATGGATGCGGACAAACCGCCGCTGATCCAGCCGCCGCTCCAATTCAGCAATGCTGTGATCAATCGCATACGTCTTGCCGCCCGCCATCGCAAAGGTGAGCTTATCCTCGGCACGGAAGTGCGTAATCGAAGTGAGGTCGAGGAATGTGACGCGTTCGCCCAGCCGCACGGCAATGCGTTCCGGTTGCTCCCGTTCACGGCGCAGAACTTCGAGCAGCGCACGCCAGTCGGAGCTTGCGGGCTGGCCCGCCAGCCGCATAGCTTTGTCCAGCGCCCAGTCCAGTTTCACGGCATCAACCGGCTTCAACAGATAATCGGCTGAATCTGCCTGAAAGGCCTCCAGCGCGTAATGGCCGTAGGCGGTGGTGAAAATCACCACCGGCTGGTGTTCAAGCCTCGCCAGGACGTCGAAGCCACTCAAACCGGGCATCTGGATATCGAGGAACAGCACGTCGACGGGGTGGTTGCGCAGGTATTCGAGTGCGGGCGCCGGGTCCGTGGCCGCGCCCACAATTTCGACACGGTCTGTGCGTTCAAGCAGCCGTGAAAGGCGCTCTATTGCCAGTGGCTCGTCGTCCACCAGGTAAGCACGCAGCCTCATGATGCCGGCACCACCAATGTTGCGACTGTATGGCATTTCCGCCGCGCCACTTCCAGGCGCGCGTCAGCGCCGTAAAGCACTTCCAGCCGCGAGGTCAGATTATCCAGTCCGTGCCCGGACGGCACGGCCGCCAATTCGAAGCCGGGGCCGGTATCACTCACATCAATATACAAGTGCCTTCCGTCGATGCGCGCAGCAATTTCAACCTCCCCACCGCTGGCCTGTGGAGCGACGCCGTATCGTACGGCGTTCTCCACCAGACACTCTACCGACAACGGCGGCACAAGCTGTTTTCTCGCTGTTTCTGGAATTGTGAACTGGAAGCGCAGCCGCTCGCCGAAACGCGCACTCTCGATTCCCAGATAACTTTCCACCAACACCAATTCGTCCGCGAGTGGAATTAGCGACCGCTGCGCGGTGTCGAGCGAGCCACGCAACAGCACGGCCAGCCGCTCCACCAACTGCTCGGCGCGTGCTGCATCCACCGGAATGAGAGCGCTGATCGAATTCAGCGTATTGAAGAGGAAATGGGGGTGAATGCGCGACTCGAGCGACGCCAACCGTGCTTCCAGCGCCAACTTCAGCGCGCGCTCCCGTTCGAGCGCACTTTGCTCAGCTTGGCGGCGCGTCATTTCCAGTTGCGAGGCCATTGATTCATAAGCCGCCAGCGCCGTCGAAATCAACACGCCCATAATCGAAGCCATGCGTACCGTGCGAAAATACGTCGGCCAGAAGTCGTTCTTGCTACCCAGTCCAACCGCCACCAGCACGGCCCCCGCCAGCAGGCAGCCGAAGGCGACGAGTGGGAGCAGAGTTACCGCCGTAGCCAGCACCAGGCGGGCCGGATGGCGGCCGGCCCGGCTCAGCACCGGCGGCAACAGGAGAGCGGCCGGCAGCGCGATTGCGTAGGCATAGACCAAGGCCGTCAATAGCGTCCGGAGTGCAACCGCATCGCGCCAGTCGCTGCCAAAGATGGCCGCTGCCACCAACGCGGCCACGCCCGGAAGCAACAGCATCGTCGCCGGAGTCTTTACGCGACCGTGTGCCATGGAACTCCCCGAGAATCGCACAACCTAGTTTACGGCCGGCTGAAACGTGCCGATGCGCAGCACGTTCACAAGCACCGGTGTTGCCTGTCCGGCCACCTTCAGTTCACCCAGCACGTCTTCGTACAGCGTGGCGTACTCGATACGTTTCGTCGTCAGCGACACCCAGATCTGGCCCCAATAGTGGCTGCGCCCAGTCATGTTTACCGCCGCGCCACTCACCTCGAACTGGTTAAAGAAGGCGCGATAGTCAATCACGGCGCACTCTTCGTTGTTTCGCTTGGATATGCCGGTCCATTCCAGTTCGAGTTCCTTATGATGGAACGCGCCCAGGCCCGCCAGGGGAACATTGTCGGCATCCGGCACACGGTAAGGCGTATTTAAGGCCAGGCGCTCGAAGTGCCGCTGGCCGAAACTCTCGATCATCTCCGTGTCCCACACCAGATTGCGTTCCTGCATCGCCGTAGGCGGAAAGCCGTGAAAGAAGTCTGCTTCGAGCATTCGCTTGTGCGCCGGATGCGAGTAGGAGAAGCCCTCCATGAACTCGCGCTTCTCAGCGTTGCTGAACTTGGCCGAGCCGTCGGCGTTACGCGCGTGAGTTACGTCACTCCAGCGCGCCGTGCCGTCCGCCAGGCCGCTCGTATACAGTCCTGAGTAGCGGTCCCGGCTGAGCACGCCGCCTTTCCTGTCCAGGTTGAAGTAGTCGCAGACAAAGCGCCACGATTGCGGCCCTGTCTGCTTCACCGCGAGTCCTGTTGGCAGCGTCCACCGCGCAGGTTGCGCCTGCGCCGCCAGTGCCAAAACCATCAGCGGAAGAAATGCCGTTCGCATGTTGGACTCCTTTTGCGAGTCCAGTATGCGGCGTTCCGTTTTGCGCCGCCGCCCAGTTTCTGATGAACGGCGGAACAACCGGACGAAACGCGCCGTCGCGTCGATGAATGGCGTTTATTTGACCGACACCCGCCGCCGGCTCAGCGTTGGCGCCACCTTGCCGGTATCGGCCTTCGCCACCAGCCGGTACTCGCCCGGATCATCGGGCACATTCAGGTCGATGTACAAAGTGGTTTGACCGAGGCTTGCCACTTCGAATGGCGCCTCGGCGCTTGCCCCTGCCGTGCCGCCGTTTTTCTCCAGCGTCAGCGTGAGCTTGCCGGCCGCCTTATCGTACTCATCGTTCACCAGCATCACCTGGAATGTCCGTTTACCCGGTGCGAGCGCCGGTTGGAAGAAGCTGATGAACACGCCCAGCGGAGCGAAGGCGTGCGACATGTAGTCGCGGAAGTGCGGCTCCAGTTCAAGCTTTTCCACGTCACGGAAATGGTCGGCCGTGTAGCCCAGCGGGTCGCTGCTCATCAGATACACGAAGTGCAGCACGCCCGCGTACTGACGGTAGGCGCGCCAGTATTCCGTGATCCCGGCCAGTAAATACGCGTTCAGCGCCAACCGCTGCTCCGCCGTGGAATTCGGGCCCAGCAGGCGCGGATACAGATCCTTGGTCAACTGCGTGGGCGAGCCGTCGCGGTTCAGCCATGTCCAGCCGTATTCGTTGAGGATCAGCGCATGGCCGCTTGGCGCGCCCGGTCCCTTCAAGTTCGCCTTCTCGAACGTCGTCGTGCTGAATTCCGGTCCACCCGGCTTAGACATGGCGTTGAACTCGTAGGGGTGGTCTTCCACCGGATCGTCCGGCCCGGCCGGAGGATTATAGCTGTTCTCCCAAGGCCGGTTCGACAGATCCAGTCCCCGCACGGCTGGAATCACTTTCTCGCCAAAAACCGGATCCCATGTCTCGTTGTTGGCGTCCCAGATGGCGACGCTCGGATGGTTCCAGAGGTCGCGCATCCACTCGCTGTATTCGCGCTTCAGCCCCTCGGCGTCGAAGCGCACCTGGTTTTCGGCACCATGCCAGCCGCGGCCGGTCCAGACGAAGTACTCGTTCTGGATCAGCAGGCCGGCCTCGTCGGCGATGTCGAACCATTTGTCCGGCGCCGGTCCGATGCAGAAGCGGAACGCATTCCAGTGCATCTGCTTCGGGATCTCCACCAGCAGCTTGCGGACCCACTTCTCGTCCCACGGCAGTGTGCCGGAAACCGGGTCCTCGAAAAAGCGATGCAGTGTGATATTCGATCCGCGCAGGAAGTACGGCCGGCCGTTCAGGTACGCACGGCGCGTGGCCGTATCGAAGTGGAATTCGCGCATGCCGAAACGCGTCGCCACGTTGTCGCCACCGGTGGAAGTCTCGACGACGTACAGGTTCGGCTGTTCCGGTGTCCAGAGCTTGGCTCCCGGCATGGGAATCTTTTCAGTGACCACTCGCTCCTCGCCCGGCGCCAGTTTCAATCGCTGTAGTCCTGAGCGCGCCACTGTGGCGTTTTGCTTCCACTCGTGCACCTGCTGCGACAGCGTGAAAACAACCGGGCTCGCCGAGTGGTTCTTTACTCTCGTTTGCACTGTGATCGACTTCAAGTCCCGCGCCGGCGCCACCTGAATAGTCTCAATCGCTGGGTTGTCACTCAACGCGATGGCAACGCTGTCGTAGATACCCGGCGTCCAGCGGTTCTTCTCGAAATCCGTGCCAGGCGTCACCGTCGGCGGCAGCACGCCGGGATGCGCGCCCACACGCACCACAATCTCGTTCGTGCCCTGGCGCAGCTTGCCAGTGATGTCGATAATCGCCGCTGAAAAGCACGGCAGATGCTCGCCCACCATCTCGCCGTTCAGCCACACCTTGGCGCCGAACTGCGCTTTGTTGATGCGCAGCGTCGCCACGGCGCGCGGCGCCGTCACATCGAACTGCCGCCGGTACCAGAACCAGTTGCGTTCCTGCTTCGGCACTCCCGCTGTGTTCACCAGCGCTGAGGCCGGCGCCAGCTTCTGCGCCACGCGGTTCTGGATCAACTGCCGGCTTTCAAATTGGTCGACATCCTTGAACGCTGGCGCGGCGGAGTGCGCCAGTCCGGGCACTGGCGCGGTGTGCGTGTAGGTGGACGGCGCCACGCCGCCGTCCACCGAATCCGCAATATCCCAACGTCCGTCAAGTGACAGCGTGGTGCGCGACGCCGCACCTAACGGCGTCGCCATCAACGCCAACACGCACAGGAGCCGATTCGGCATCACGCCTCCAGCGTCCAACGCGCCTGCCGCAGCACGGCTTTGGGCGAACTGGACAAGCGTTCATACCAGACGGTGAGAAACTCGCGCGCGCCCAATTGCACGGTGGCCGGGTAGCCCAGGTCGCCACTGGCGCCGTCTGCGGAGATCGTCAGCGGCTCGCCCCACGTGGCGCCATTGTCGCGGCTGATGCGCGCCAGATTGCCGAACGGCGCGCGCCGGTAGCCGTAGGTCATCAACAGGTTGCCATCGGCCATTCGCAGCAGATGCGACGGCAACCCCCATACGCCAATTGCGTGCGGCATGGTCCACGTGCGCCCGCCGTCGCTCGATTCGCACTGCAACGTCTCGCCCGCGTTCGCCTTGTTATGGTTGCGGATCTGCGTGATGATCCGCCCGTCGCTAGCCTCCACCGCGTGCAGTTCGTGATACTGTTCCACGTCATCGCCCGGCCGCACCGGAATATCGGAGATCAGGCGCCATGTTTTGCCGTCGTCCGTCGATTCGGCCACCGCCGCCTTCGCGCCGGGCGACCAAAGTTGCTTGCCGGCGTAGATCAGCCGCCCGTTCTTCAGCAGCGTCGGCCCGTGTGGGCTATTAACCGGTACGCGGTAGGGTGCCGACCACGTCAGCCCGCCGTCAGTGGAGCGCAGCATCCAGTTGTCGAGCAACGCCTTGCGCTCTTCGGCCGAAACACGCCGCATCATGGCCTGCCAGCGCGCCACCCGTTCGGGCTCCCAATCGGCCGTCTTCTCCAGGCTCTTCTCATAGGCATTGGAAGTGAACGTGGTCACCAGCAGCGCGCCCGAAGCGGTTTCCAGCACGCCGGCATCGCGATCGTCCGTAGCCGTATCCATCAGCACCTCGGGCCAACTCCACGTGCGGCCACCGTCGTGGGAGCGCATCAATTCGACACGCCCGAAGGGGCAGACGTGGCGCTCGCGCCCGCCCGAATAGACGAGGAACAGATCGCCATTACGGCGGCGCGCCACGGTGGACCAGCCGAGGTAGAACTCAGGCTGCATCGAGATGGTCTCAATGGCGGATACACGGATCTTGGGCGAATCGGCAAACAGTGCGGCTGAAGCCATGCAGGGAATAAACGTCCGGCGTTGCATGGCTCCCAGGTTATTACACCCGCAACGACGCCATGAAGCTCTGCGCCAGCGGATCCAGCGTATCCTTCGGCACGCCCTTCGGGCTCTGGTAGCGCACCGACACCAGCCGCATCTTCGGCTCCAGCGGCGCGGTCACGGTTTGGATCTTGCACGCACCATAAAACACGCTGCCGGTCGCATCCTCAGTGCGCGTCTTCTTCCAGCCGCGCAGCAGCCATGTCTTGATATGCGCCTCCGGGTAGACCGGCGTCGGCGAATAGCCCGAGCCGCCTTCCACCAGTTCCAGCCCCTCCAGCCCCTCGCCGCTGATTTCGACGTCGTGCAGCCGCGCCTCGAATTCACCGCGCCAGCGCAGCTCCGTCTTCACCTTCGCCGTCACCTTGCCTAGCGTGATCGCGTATTCCATCTCGATCCGCTCAGCCTCGACGTTCGCGGCCGTAACCACGCCGCGGCCGACGGTCTCGCCCGTGCGCGTATCACGCAGGATTAGCGTGTTGTCGATGGTGGCGTGCTTGTCCTCGTGATTCACCGTGAACGGGAAGTGCGAGCTGTAGCTGAGCTTGTTGTACTTGTCGCGCGCCGAGGCGTCGCGCCGAGTCGAGCGCGCGTTGAGAATGCGCACCTGCCCGCTCGCCTTCGTGCCCACCAGCACCAGCGCCGGCTCCGGCAGCGCGATGGAAAAATCGCTTTTCTCGATGGGCGTCAGCTCTTCTGGCGCGTTCCAGTATGGATCCGAATCGGGAGTGCGCCACAGCGCGAAAGCCTGCATGCCCCAGTAGGGATGGCCGCCGTCGATGTAGGTCTCCTTGACATCCATCGAGCCTTCCGGCGTGAAAGACTCGCGCAGCTTGCCGGCCGTGGCGTCGAAAGCCCCCAGCCCGGCGTGCCACAGCATATTGCGTTCCACAATGTGACGAAGCAGCCCGGGCGAGTGCGGCCACAGCCCCTGCTGGTAGGCAAGAATCAACGGAGTCACCACCGCCCAGCGATAGATCAGCGACCGGCCGTAGAGTACGTGCCCTCCGTGGCCCGCGAAGAAGTAAGGCGTGAGCTCCAGATACTCTTTGAGCCGCTTGGAGAAACGCGCCTGCCACTCCGGGTAGCGTGGCCCCACCAGTTCATTCCAGTAGAGGAAGTGTGAGGCAAACACCCAGGAATTGTAGTAGTCGAACGCCGCCGACGTAGGCTGGTCGTTGTACCAGCCGCTGTCTCCGGCAGCCATGGCGTCCAGCGCCTTCAGATCGTCGATCATGAAAGCTTCGTCGAAGTGGAACTCCGGCCACTTCTCAGACAGCCGCAGGCAGACCGCCAGATTCACGGCCGTGAACCACGCCCAGTTATTCATCCGCACCGGACGTTTGGTGCAGGACTCCAGCCATGCCGCGATATTGCGCCGCTCGGCCGCGGTGAGCGCCGGCATAATCTTGTCGCGCGCCACCCACAGGCTCCACGCAACAATCGACGACTCCACTTGGCGCTGGTTCTGCTTACCCTCCGGACACGGTAGCCAATAATCCGGTGAATTCGGATCCGTGCCATTGCGGAAGGCCGCAATCAGCGCGGCGGTGACGCCCATGTCAGGCTCGCGTCCACCGGCCACCCAGGCAGCCATGGCCGGCAGCATACGCGTCGTACCGGTGGCGCTGAGGCCGGACTTCGCCAGGAAATTCTGGGTGACGGTGGCTTGCGGGTATTCGACCACGGCCATCGACTTTGACGTCTTCGCGGCGTTCGCTAAGTAGCCGCGCGTGATATCGCAAAACAGCGTACGAACCTGCTCACTGGGCGGGGGCGGAGGCGGCTCCGGCTCACCCTTCTTCTTCTTTTTTTTCTTCTCGCTCTGTGCGTAGACGGGCAAGGTAGGGATCAGGCTCAAGAAATCGCGCCGTTGCATGACTCCCTCAGCATAGCTTTGTTGCGCGCCGCTACACTGTGGTTGGAAAGTGCGCGTTCCCATCGCATGTCTGTTCTTCGCCGTGGCCACGCTTGGCGCCGCGCCGCCAGCCGGCGTCCGGCGTGGTGGCGGCGCGTCTGAAGTAGCTCCGGGGTGCTCGGTCCAGCTGGTGAGCTGGAATATTGAGCGTGGCGAGCGTCTACCCGCGGTGGAAGCGGCACTGGACCGCATGGCGCCGGCACTGGCGCTCTTGCAGGAGGTGGACGTCAACGCTCACCGCAGCGGGCGTGCGGACGTGGCCGAGGTGCTGGCCCGGCGGCTGAAGCTGAACTACCTGTTCGCCGCTGAATTCGAAGAGCTTGGGCAGGGCAGTTCGGCGCGGCCCGCTTTCCACGGTCAGGCCGTGCTCGCCAATTGGCCGGTGGCCGAGGCGCGCGTTATCTACTTCAAGCAGCAGAGCACGCACTGGCAGCCGCGCTGGTTCATGCCAGACTGGGCGGTGTTCCAGCGGCGCTTGGGCGGGCGTTTGGCTCTGGTCGTTAACTTTGGCCGGATGGTTGTCTACAACGTGCACCTGGAGAGTCGCGCCAGCGAGGAGATGCGGCGCAGCCAGATTGAAGAAGTGATTGCCGATGCCAGGCGCTATCCAGCCACCACGCCCATCATCGTTGCCGGCGATATGAACACGCGCGTAGCCAATCCGCCGGTAGCCGCGGCGTTGGTCGCGGCTGGATTCCGTCAAGCTTTAGGCGGCGAAATCACCACCACGCACAAGACCGCGCTCGACTGGATCTTCATTCGCGGCGGCGTCAGTCATTCGGATGGGCGAATTCACCGCGACGTGCGTGCGTCAGATCATTTCCCTCTTAGCTTGCGATTAGATTTTTCGCCCTGTCGTTAAGCCTGGGATCCGGCTATGATGGCCCTGTAGATTCGCTATGCAGCAGTTTCTTCTTGCATGGGCTCTGTGCGGCGCCGCCTTCGTGGCCGCCGCGCAGACGCGTATCGCTGAAATTGAAGCCGCGCGTGACGAAAAAGCCGCTCATTTGTCTGAAGAGCGTGTCTCGAAACCCGAATTCCTGCTGCTGCAAGTAAAACAACGTAAGCTGCTGGAGCGTTTCAGCGCCGGCTACAACGGCTTGCGCGCCAAGTACGGCAACATGGCCACCAGCAGTGGCATGGCCATGGGGCCGGAGTTTTTCCGCGAGGATTGGGCCGAGGGACGGCTGCGCGTCAATGCTTCAGCGCTGCTGTCGACGCGCCGCTGGCAGCGTTACGAGGCCGGTATCAGCGCTCCACACTTGGCGAACGATCATCTCCTGCTGCGCGCCGAGTTCATTCACCGCGACTACCGCTCGCTCGAATACTACGGCAACGGTCCGGACTCGCGGCGTGGTGACCGCAGCGTCTATCGCTTGCAGGACTCGGCGTTGCAGGGCATTGCCGCGCTGCAACCGGTGCGGCACGTGCGCGTAGGCGGCAGCCTGGGCGAGTTATGGACCTCGGTCGGCCGTGGTTCGCGGCAGGAATTTGCCAAGACCGAAGATGTGTTCACCGATGCCGTGTCGCCGGCCTTGCTCGAACAACCGCGCTATTTGCGTTCAGGCGTTTTTGGCCAGATCGACTATCGCGACAATCCGGCCGGGCCGAAGTCGGGCGGCAATTACGTAGCTGAATACACTTGGTACAATGACCAGACCCTTGACGCCTACAGCTTCCGCCGGTGGGATGTGGACGCGCAGCAGTACATAGGCCTCTTCAACAGGACGAGACGACTGGCGTTGCGCGCGCGGCTCACCATGGCGGACTCGGACGCGGGCCAGCGCATTCCGTTCTTCCTGCAACCCTACATTGGTGGCGCTGACGACCTGCGCGGCTTTCATCCCTACCGCTTCACAGACCGCAATGCCGTGGTCTACAACGCCGAGTATCGCTGGGAGATCTTTTCCGGCCTGGATGGCGCGTTGTTTTTTGATGCCGGCAAGGTGATGCCACATCGCACCCAGTTGAGTTTTTCCGAGCTTCAGACGTCGGCTGGCTTCGGCTTCCGCTTCAATGCGCGCGATCACACGTTCCTGCGCTTGGATGTCGGCTTTAGTCACGAGGGCGTCGGCATTTGGCTAAAGTTCAACGATCCGTTCTTGCCGCGCCTGTTCGGCGCTGGCAGTTCACAGCCGCTTTACTAGTCATGCGATACACGGCTCTAGTCCTGTTGGCCTGCTTCTCCGCCGCCGGGGCGCAACAGCCGAAGTTTTATGCAGACGATCCGCTGCTATCGGCTCCCGCTCCGCGTCCGGTGGCCAAGGCCGCCAATCGTAAGCTGAGCGACTATTGGGACGTGCTTTGGCATCTGCTGGACACGCCGGGCGAGCATCAGACGCCCGGGCACATGATTCCAGCGCGCGGCGTCAACACGCTGGGCGATCCGTACGACGCGGCTTGGTGGGAGCCACGCCACTACTGGCGCCGCATGACGCCGGCCGGGTTGCAGTGTGGTCTGGGCAACCAGACGCCGCCGGCCATGGATGGGCAGTGGACTGTCGTCTCTGCCAAGACCGAAGGCATCACGCCTGGTTTCACCATTCTCGACCGCCATAAGCGCCGCTATTTCGTGAAGTTCGATCCGCCTTCCAACCCGGAAATGGCCACCGGCGCGGATCAGATTGCCGGCAAGATTTTTTACGCGCTCGGCTACCACGTGCCTGAAAACTACGTGGTCTATTTCCGGCCGGAGCTACTGGTGCCCGGACCGGACGTCTCGCTGGAGGATCGTTATGGCCACAAGCGGCACATGACGAAGCGCGATCTCACCGAGATCCTCATGAAGGTGGACCGTGGCGCCGATGGGCGTTATCGCGCCACGGCCAGTCTGGCTTTGCCGGGCAAACCGATTGGGCCGTACCGCTACTTTGGAACGCGCGCTGACGACCCGAACGATACCGTGCCGCACGAACATCGCCGCGACCTGCGCGCCATGCACTTGGCCTGCGCCTGGGTGGATCACGACGATTCGCGCTCCATCAATACGCTCGACTCGCTGACCGAAGGGCCGAGAGGCAAGTACGTGCGCCATTACCAGCTCGATTTCGGCTCTACCCTCGGTTCAGCCAGCGACAAGGCGAACAGCCCGCGTTCGGGCGGTGAATACCTGTTCGGCTGGCGGCAGATGTTTTTACAGACGTTCACGCTGGGCTTTGTTGTGCCGCGTTGGGCGGAGTCGAAGTTCCCCAACATCCCATCGGTCGGACGTTTCGAAAGCGCGGTGTTCGACCCGGAGACCTGGGTCCCCGAGTATCCGAATCCGGCGTTCATTAATCGCTTGCCGGACGACGAATTCTGGATGGCGAAGCAGATTGTGCATTTGAACGACGACGATCTGCGCGCCATCGTGCAGACGGCGCAGTACAGCGATCCGCGCGCCGCCGATTGGGTGTTGCGCTGCCTGATCGAGCGCCGCGACAAGATCGGCCGCGCCGTCTTCAAGCGCGTTTTGCCACTAGACCGTTTCGCGCTGCGCGACGGTGAACTCACCTGGGAAGACGTCGCAGCATCGCATGGCTATGGCGCTAAGCTCGACGTGACGGTGCGCTGGTCCAGCTTCGACAACCAGAAGAACGTCGCCACGCCGCTGCCGGCCAAACCGGCGATGACGGACGACGGCTACTGGCGGGCAACGCTCGAATCGGCTGCGCGGCCCGGGCAGCAAGTGCAGGTTTATGTGCGGCGGCGTGGCGGCGTCACGGACATTGCCGGAGTGGAGCGCCAATGGTAGAACCGCGCACACTGCTTTCGCACCCGGAATTACGCTCGCAACGCTCGTTCCCGATGTTCAAGGCGTTGGGCGAGCGGCCGAAGAACGCGCTGGAGCGCGGCTTGTCCCTATTTGCCGACGTGCGCGCGGGTGAGGGCGTGAACGCCGTCCTGCTGACGGTGAACATCTTTCTGCTGCTGGCCGCTTACTATCTGCTGAAGCCCGTGCGCGAGGCGCTGATCCTGTCCGAAAACTCGGCTGAAATAAAGTCCTATTCGGCTGCGGGCCAAGCCATCCTGTTGCTCGGCTTGGTGCCGCTCTACGGCTGGGTGGCCACCAAGGTGCACCGTATGCGGCTGCTCGGCGGGCTGACGCTTTTCTTCGCGGCCAACCTGGTCCTGTTCTGGTTCTTTGGCGTCCAGGGCATGCGTGAAGGTGTCGTCTTCTACATCTGGCTCGGCATCTTCAACGTCTTCATGGTGTCGCAGTTCTGGGCCTATGCCAACGATCTCTACACCGAAGGTCAGGGCCGCCGCCTGTTTCCGTTGATCGGCGTCGGCATGAGCCTGGGGGCGCTGGTGGGCGCCATGGCCGTGACGCCACTGGTGAAGGACGCGAATCTGTCGCCGTACGCGTTCATGTTGATCGCGGCCGTGGTGTTGATGGTCTATCTGGCGCTGCTGATGGTGGTGGACCGGCGCGAAAAACGCATCGCCCCGCCCGAGGTGGCGGTGGAAAGCGCGCAGCCGCTTGGCAAGGAGGGCGGCTTCCAACTGCTGCTCAAGGACCGCTACCTGTTCTGGATCGCCGTGATGATCGTGGTGCTGAACATCGTGAATTCCACCGGCGAGTATACACTCGGCAAGCTGGTGGCGGCTGAGGCCAAGGCGCACGGCGGCAATGTGAAAGCGTTCATCAGCGAGTTCTACTCCATGTTTTACACGGGTGTGAACCTGCTCGGACTGGTGTTGCAGGCCGTAGCGACGTCGCGCATTATTCGCTACATGGGCGTGCGCGGCGCGCTGTTCATCCTGCCGGTGGTGGCGCTGATCAGCTACTCGGTTCTGGCCGTGGCACCGCTGCTCATGGTGGTGCGCTGGACCAAGACGCTCGAAAACAGCACCGACTACTCCATCATGAACACCGTCCGCCAGGCGCTATGGCTACCCACCACGCGCGAGGCCAAGTACAAGGCCAAGGCGGCCATCGACACCTTCTGCATGCGTGGCGGTGACGTACTCCAGGCCGGCCTGGTGTTTGCCGGCGCGGCGCTGGGCGCCGGCATCGTGGGCTTTGCGTGGTTGAACGTGGCGCTCACCGTGGCGTGGCTGTTCGCCGCCGGCCGGGTGTATGTGGAGCACCGCAAGCGCACGCTGTAGACGTCAGGGCTGACGGTTCTTCAGTTGGACAACCAGTGATTGCTGCGACCGCAGCAGGTCGTCGAGCACGGCTTCCGGCGGACGCGCCGCCGTACTGACCGGACCCGGCTCCACCAGCGCCCACAGCCGCTCGCAAATGTTCTTTGGTAGCACGCTTTCCAGATACTCGGCGGCCAGACCGTGCAGCACCGCATCGTCGGTGTGCAGCGCGCGAAAGGCCGTTTTGACGGGCTCGCGCGCCAGCACCGTGGCCAGCAGCGAAAACACATGCTCCAGACTATGGTTGGCGCGTTCGCGCACCAGGTCGTCGAAATAGGCCGCTGGATCGGCGCTGTCGCGTTGATCGAGCAGCCGGCGCGACTCCCAAATGGGCCGTGCAGCTTGCAACTCACGTTCCACCGTCGCGAAAATGCACTTGCTGTCAATCGGCAGTTCGGGACGGCGCGTGTGCAGGGCATCCAGCGCACGTGAACACTGGAAGCGGACCTCAAAACGCGAATCATTCAGACCGGCCAATAACCCTTCCACTGCCAGCCGCGTTTCACAGTGCGCCAGCAGACGCGGAATCCGCCGGCGGACGCCGAAGGGAGTCACAGGGTTGGCAAGCTGGTCACTCAACAGCCCCGCATTCGCGCACGGATCGCATAGCAAAACGGCACTGGCCTCGGAGCACACATCGTCCCAGGCTAAAAGGTGAATGAGCTGCGCGGCGATGAGCGGATCGGCGCAGTCCAGTGTCTGAATAGCCGTCAAGACGCGCCCAGCGTCGGCCGAGCGCAACGCGACCAGCGTGTCGACTACAGCGTCGGTGCGCATTACTGCGGCCGGCGCCGCAGCCGCCGGTGTAAGATGCGATGCCGCGGCGGGCAGTGTCATCAGCATGCTGCGCGTAGTGAAGTCCTCGGCCTGATCCAGGTCCAGTTCCACGGCGCGGTCCAGCATCCGTTCGCGCACCAGCGTCGTATAGATGCCATCCAGCCGTAGCGCAGCCCAGATGCCGATAGCGCTGATCAGCAACGCTGTGGCCAGCAGCCCCGACGTCAGAAACGCGCCGCCCAGCAACAGCGCGCATTGCACCACGCCGCTTCCCAGCGCATCGCCCGCGCGGTCGCAGGCGACGTCGATCAACGTCTTGGCGGCGCGCTTCTCAGCCGGTGGCACGGGTGTGTAGAGCAGTTCATAGCCGGAGCGGAAAAGTGATCCGCGCAACCCGAACTCCGTAGCGCGTAACAGGGCAAATGTCGGGAAGATCGGGATTAACATGCTGCCCAGCGATCCCAACGCCACGCCGCCCGGCAGCGCGCAGATGGTGCGGCCAATGCCCAGCCGCCGTAACGCGCGCTGCGCCAGCGTGGTTTGCGCCAGGAATGTCAGCACCTGTGTGCCGGTGTAGAAGATGGCAAAGAAGCGCAGCAGCGGTGTGCCGGTCCCCACCGTCTGGCTGGCGCCAGCCTTGAACAGGTAGTCGATAATCGCCGCGGCGGCCGTGCCGCTGGCCACCAGTAGCGCCAGCGTGGTCAGGTACGGCGCACGTTTCAGTAACGTGCCGCGCGGCAGCGGCTCGGGCATCTGGGTTGTGGTGTTGGCACCCGTCACCGGCCGTGCCATCAGCAGCGCTCCGGAGCACAGCAGATGCAGGCCGGCCAGCATCAGCACCACCGTGTTTGGTGACGCCAGCGCCGCCACGCGCTCCGCCGCCAGACCGCCCAGTATGCCGCCCAACGTGCCGCCGCCGGCAATGCGTCCGAAAACCTGTTTTGCCGTACGCGGATCGAACGCCTCCGACATCTGCGACCAGAAGCCCGACAGCAGAATGGCGCCAAAACCAACGATGTGCAGGTAGATGACCACTGCCCACACGCCGGGCGTCTGGGCGGCAAATGTAAACTCAGCCCAATGGCCGGCGGCGCTGAGTGCAAAGCCGGCCGGAACCAGCCGGCTCGGCCCCAGCCGCTCCATCGCACGGGTGAACAGCAGTACCAGCACCAGCGAAGCCGCGGCAGCCGCCATCACCATGCGCGGCAGGTCAGAAACCGGATAGCTGCTCAGGAAGAATGAATCGCGCACGGCCTTGCCCGCCACCTGATGCGCCATCATCAGGGCGGCGGCGGAGATTGCAATCCATGTCATTCGCTGGGCAGTCAATTCGGGCGTTCCTCGCTCAAGCGCCGGGTGGTGAGAAATCGGCGCCCCTGGGCGGTCGCACCGGCTGCGGCGCGGCGGTCGATTTCGGATGGTAAGTCCGCCACCATTCTTCGGCGTCGGCTTGCGTCCAGGGCCGCTCCAGCCGGCATGCGGACAGGCGCCGGTCCAACTCGGCCGCTGTCGCCGGCCGCTCGTCCGGGCGCTTGGCCAGGCAATCGAGTACCAGGGCTTCCACGTCGGGCGGTATGGCCAGTTCGGTCCGGTGGGATGGCGGTATGGGTGGCTTTTGAACGTGCGCCAGCGCCGCCGCCGTGGCGGTCTTCTCGTCGAACACCTGCACGCCGGTCAGCAGATAATAGGCCACGCACCCCAACGCATAGATGTCGCCGCGTCCATCAATCGGGCCTTCTCCCAACGCAATCTCCGGAGCCATGTAGGCCGGTGTTCCGGCTGACATGCCATCCATCGTGAGGTGCTGTCCATCGGCTGGCGCCAGATTCTTGACGAGGCCGAAATCGAGAACCTTGGCGAAATCCGATTCAATTCCGATCTGGCAGATAAAGATATTGCTCGGCTTGATGTCGCGGTGTATCAACCCGCGACGGTGCGCTTCCTCCAGCGAGCTGCACACCTGGCGCAATATGTAGACCACGCGGCCCGCCGGTTGCGGACCGTACTTTTCCACCAGCGTAGCCAGGCTGATACCGCCCAGCAGCTCCATCACAAAATAGAAGCAGCCATCGCTCGAAACGCCAAAATCATAGAGAAAGACCGTATGCGGGCAACTAAGTGAAGCAATTGCCTGGGCCTCGCGTTCAAAGCGCGCGTGCAGCAACTCAGCCTGTGAAGCCGACAGCTCGCTGAGCAGGTCGCTGCGGATCAGCTTCACCGCCGCCTCTCGCGCCAGCATGCGGTGGCTGGCCCGCCACACCTCGCCCATGCCGCCCTCGCCGATGCGCGACACCAGATGGTACGAGCCCAGGTCGCGCGCCTTCTCCACGGCGTACTCCATCTCATAAACGCGCCGGGAAATGGCGAACGTCACAATGGCTGCGAAATAGGGGATGTAGATCCAGGCAATCAGCCGGTTCGTCGGCAGCGGCGGCAGTCCGGCGAATTGAATGTTCAGAAAATATGCCAACGGCCAGGTCGACGCCGACAGCAGCGCCGTGACCAGTTTTACCACCGGTTTATTCGGAATCAGCAGCCCGACCAGTGCAATCCAGATCGCCACCTTCGGGGCGCCAATCACCGGGCTGTCGACCGCCGGACGTAGTGCCGTCTCCCCCAGACTCATTCCAAACGACACCATCACCTCGAACACCAGCCCCAGTTGGAGGATGGTTCGCGACGGTAGGAGCTTAAAGTGGTGTATCGCCCAGATTGCCACGGCCGAAAGCATGATCACCAGCCACGCCAGAGCGTGCACCGGATTCCGGCCCAATTGCGCCACTTCAGGTTGCAGCCACACCTGGGAGAACGACAGTAGCGCGCCCCCCAGGGCGCAGATAATAGCCACCCAACACAGCCGCAACGTCGCGCTTTCGACGACGCGCGGCGTCAGTGGGCGTTCCGTTGAACCTTCGCGCGTAAACGCCCAAGGGGTCGATTGCCGGACGAGCTGCGACATGCGATTTCCTCCTCAAGGTACCGCATCACCGCTCTGTCTGTTCGTCTTCGGTTGTCTGATCAGGCCAGAATTTCCTGCGCGCGCGTCAGCCGCTCACGCACCCTTACGCCGTTCACACACTTCACGGTGCACTCGGCGCAATCGCCGCAGCTCACCGCGCGGACGTCTTCAGGTAATTCGAGGAAATTCTCTCTTGCAATGGCAAACTCGCCGTAGCCGTCGGCGTAGGTCAGGTGCCGCAACATGTCCTGCACCGGCAGTCCCTGCGAACACTGCCCGGCGCAGCTGCCGCACATCCGGCAGTAGAGCGGCGAAATACGGTCCAGTTGCGCCGCCAGCACCTTGGCGTCCGGGTCGCGATACGGCTCGCGCATGGCCCGCAAGTTGTCGTCGAGCTGGTCGTTGTCCTTAATGCTCGGAATCGTCGTGTGGATGAAGCTCTCGCGCAGCGCCCACTTCAGCGCCGCCAGCGGAGCGCCGGGCTTGGCCAGCACGCCGCGCGCGCGGTTGTAATCGTAGCCCTCGTCCAATTTGAACGATCCGGCCAGCACCTTCATCGCCACACAGCCGACGCCGGCCGCGTGGATCTTGCGGATGATGGGCTCCATCTGCGGGCCCATCGCAAAGTTGTAGGTCGTCAGGATGACATCGATCTTGCCCGTAGCAATCGCGGCCGGAATCACCTCGGCGTGGCCGGCGTGCGTACTCAGGCCGGCGAAGCGGATCTTGCCGGCCTTCTTGGCGATGTCCTGCGCCTCCAGCAACTCCGGCAGGATCTCGGAAGCGTGGCTCTTACTGTGCAAATACCAGATATCCAGATGGTCGGTCTGCAGTTCAGAGAGGCTCGTATCCAGATCTTTGAGCGCCGCCTCTTTGGTCTTGGAGGCGGTCTTCGAACACAGCACCAGCTTTTGGCGATGGCCCTTCAGCGCATTACCCACCATGCGCTCGTTCTGCCCATGCTGGTAGACCCGTGCCGTATCGAAGAAATTGATGCCTTCGTCGATGGCCCGTTCGATCACCGTCGGATCGGACGTAATCATGCAGCCGAATCCAACCGGCGTCACCTTCAACCCCGTTTTGCCCAGCGTGCGGAGCCGCGCGGGCGCGGCCGGGGCTGCGACGGCGGCCAGATGCGGCGCCAGCGCCGCGGAAGAGAGGAATGAACGACGAGATAATGGCATTGTTGATTTACCCGAGTTTCGGAGGAAGTTCGGTCAGCGGTCCCATCCATTGCAACTGCCGGTCGATGTCGCCGGGCTGGCGGTACTGCACCTGGTGCTTCTCGACGCTGTCGCCGCGCAAATCGATGCGCGCGCGATCCCATGTGCCGACGCCCGTTTCGCCGCACCACTGCAAGTAGCCAAGGTGCGCCGGATTGACGCCCATCAGTTCGGCGCCGATGCGGTCCGCAGCCACCATGCACGGCGAGGCCACCGCCACGCGGTGATCCACCGGCGTGCCCGAATTCGGTCCGTTGCCTTCCATGCCTTCGTAGCCGTCAATCACGCCGATGCCCCAGTTCGGGCTCAGCCGCTGCGCCGTCAGCATGATGTCATAGTGCGTCTGGCGCACGCCACCGTGATAGGCGCGCTTATCGTTCCAGCGCTTGGCTTCGCCGCGCTTGTAGTGCAGCGGGGCGCCCAACGCCATGTTCTTGATGTTCATCGTGGCGATCACGGTGTTGTGCGTCTTCAGCATCGCCGACGAAATCACAAAGGCGTCGGGATCGCACAGCCGCTTGGCCAGCCGCACCGGTGAGATGTGCAGGTCGCCATTGAGCACGTGCAGAACCTCGTACTCGCCCTCTTCGTTCAAGTCCACCAGTTGGATGTTCAGCTTCTTGTGATCGTCCACGGCCTGCTGGTACTTGAAATTCGCAAAGCCCTCGGTGGTGTAGCCGGCCGACGACTCGGCAATGAAGACCGGGCCCTTCCAGCGGTCCGCCAGGTAGTCCAGGATACCGTTCAGCGCATCCACGTGCGTCGAAGCTAGCTGCCGGCCCGTGTTGACGATGTTCGGCTTGATGACGACGCGCTTCTTGCCGCGCAGCTTGGCGGCTATCTCCTTGTCCACCAAGCGCAAAGCGTCGCTGATGTTCTTTCGCCGGTTGTCGCCCTTAACAAGCGCCACCGGGGTTTGCTGCGTGGACGCGCGCAGCGCGCGGCTCGGCAGCATGAGTCCGGCCGAGGCGCCAAAAAAGCCTCGGCGTGTAACCGAGAGGGGCATAACGTACACCTCCGTAGATATACTATTTTAGGTACGGAACGCCTGCCAAGGAGGGTTTTCTTCATGTCCGCATCTCGACGAGGTTTTCTTGCCGGCACCGCCGGCCTGTTAAGCATCCGAGCAAGCAGTGCCGCTCCTTTGCCAGAAATGCCGAAGCGCGCGCTCGGCAAGACAGGGCTGAAGCCCACCGTCCTGGGCTTCGGCTGCATGACCACCACGGATCCATCCGTCATTGAACAGGCCGCCGACATTGGTATCAACTGGTTCGATACCGCCCGTGGCTATCAGAACGGCCAGAACGAGCGCATGGTGGGCAATGCGCTGAAGAGCCGCCGTCAGAAGCTCCATGTCACTTCAAAAACCCAGGCCCGCGACAAGGCTGGCGCCGTGGCGCATCTCGACACCACGCTGAAGGAGCTACAAACCGACCACATCGACGTCTGGTACCTGCATTCGCGCTCCAAGCCCGATGCCGTGTCCGATGAACTGTTCGACGCGCAGGACGAGGCCGTCAAGGCCGGCAAGGTCCGTTTCCGCGGCGTCAGCTTCCACGCCGGGCACAAAGAGATGATCCCGTTCCTGATCGAGAAAAAGCGCACCGACGTGATGTTGATCAGCTACAACTTCACGATGGACGCCGAACTCGAAGCGCTCATGCAGAAGGCGTCCGACGCCGGCATCGGCATCGTCGCCATGAAAGTGATGGCCGGCGGCTACCGCCAGAACAAGCCGGGCTCGCCGATGGCCGAACGTCTGGGGAAGCCGGGCGTGATGGCTACGGCGCTGAAGTGGGCCGTGCGCAAGCCGTTCGTACACACCTCCATCCCGGGCATCATGGATATGGAGCAGTTCGACGAGAACTACCGCGCCGTCTGTTCCGGCTACCAGCCCAGCGACGACAAGATTCTGGCCGCCCACCTCGACCACATTCGCCCGCTCTACTGTTCAATGTGCGGCTCGTGTGAAGGCCAGTGCAGCCAAAATCTGCCGGTTTCCGACCTGATCCGCTACGTCAGCTACAGCGAAGGCTACGGCCAGTTTGCCCTGGGCCGCGACCACTACAAGCTAATGAGTGACGATCTGCAAGCCGTGCGCTGCCTGGATTGCTCGAAGTGCACGGTGGAATGCCCGAACGGTGTGCATGTGCGCGATCGCGTCTCGCGCGCCCAGGAGTTGTTCGCGTGAAGTATTTGATGATGTTTGTGGCGCTCAGCGCTTTTGCGCAGGCGCCGGATTGTTCCATCGTGCCGGGCTCTAAACAACAGGGCCCGGCGCGCCACTTCGAAACCGAGTCGCTGTTCGAATACATGAACGGCAACTCGGAAGGCTATTTTCTTTACGGTTTTGTCGAGATGCGCGGCGTCACCTGCGCCATCGACGGCGCCACGCTGATCTTCGATCTGAGCCGCTTCCAGACGCCCGAACTCGCCTACGGCATGTTCACCGGCAATCTGGATCCGCGCCTGGCTACCGAAAAGATCGGCGCCGGCGGCCAGGTGGTGGAACGCAAGGTGATCTTCGTCAAGGGCCATTGGTTCGGTGAAATCGCGGCGGAGCCGGAGGGCAAGTACGCCGCCGTGCTGCGCAAGGCCGCCCTGGCGTGGGCCGCGCGCCTGGATGGCTCGGACCAACCTCCGGTGGAACTCACTTGGTTCCCCAAGGACAAGCTCCAGCCCGGTACTCCGCGCCTCATCCCGCAGAGTGTGCTCGGCTTGCGCATCCTCAAGCGCGGCTACATGGCGCAATACGAGCAGGGCAAGGCCATCATCGTCACTGAAACGAGCGACGCCTCGGCGCACGCGGTGATGGAGAAATTGGCGGAGCGCTTTTCTCCCAACTCTCCTGCCAAGGTGGGGGATGAAGGCTTCACGGCCGAGGATCGCTACCTGGGGCGCGTCTGCTTCTTCCGCCAGGGTACGCGCATCGCCGGTTGGACCAACGTCCCGGCCGGCTCCGACCCCGTCGAATGGGCCGGACGCCTGCTGAAGTCCATGCCCGCATCGCGCTGAGCTGCCCGCCCGGTATAATCGAGGAGTGAAAATCGCCTCCTTGCTGTGTGCCTGTGCGCTCACCCTGCTGGTGGGCTGCTCAAAGAATATTCAGACGAATGAAGCCGTGCGTCAGGGCGTCTTGAACCACCTGTCGAAGAACACCGGCCTCAACGTAGGATCCATGGATATCGAGGTTACCTCGGTGACCTTCCGCGACAATGAGTGCGACGCCGTCGTGGGCTTTAAGCCGAAGGGCGGCGCTGGTGGTTCCGGCATGAGCATGCGCTACACGCTGGAACGCAAAGGCTCTGAGTGGGTGGTCAAAAAGAAGGCCGACAGTGGCATGGGCCATGGCTCGGCAATGCCTGGCATGGCTATGCCTGGCATGACGCAGCCCGGCGCTAGTGCGCCCGCCATGCCTGCTGACCACCCGCCAATGGGCGCCGCCAAGCAAGCGCCGCAGAAGTGAAACGCGTTGCGGTAATCGGCGGCGGTCCGGCTGGCGCCACCGCCGCCGCGCAGCTTGCCGCGGCGGGCGTCAACACCATCCTGCTGGATGAAAAGCTGGCCTGGGAAAAGCCCTGCGGCGGTGGCGTCACCTACAAGGCCTATCGCCGCTATCCGTTCCTGGCCGACAATACTGCGCCCAAGCGCGGCGTGGAGCAGGTGCGTCTTTCTGAAACCCGTGGCGGCAGCGTCACCATGCGTCTGCGCCACCCGCTGCTCATCTACTCGCGGCTCGATCTGAATGGTCTGCTGCTGGAGCGTGCCGCCGCCGCCGGTGCGCAGTTGGAAAAGGACCGCGTCACCGCGCTCGATCGCACCTCGTCAGGCTGGCGCGTGCGCACCCGCCACGGCTCGTTCGATGCCGATTACGTCGTTGCCGCCACCGGCGCGCGCAACTCGCTGCGCAATGTCGGAACAGAGCTCACGGCCGAAGACGCCATGTGCGCCATCGGCTACTGGGTGCCGGGCGAACGCGCGGGCGTCGACATCCAATTCTTCCCCAACTTCGAAGGCTATATCTGGGTTTTTCCGCGCCAGAACCATCTTTCCGTGGGCATTTGCGGCAAGGGTGAGCCGATGGCGCGCGTCAAACAGCGCCTGCACGAGTATATGGACGAGCACGGCATCCCGCGCCAGGGCGCGCGCTTCTACGGCCATCTGATCCCCGCGCTGGAGCGTCCCAGTTGGCGCCGTAACCGCGTTTGTGGAGAAGGCTGGATGGCCGTGGGCGACGCCGCCGGGCTGGTGGATCCGGTCACCGGAGAAGGCATCTACTATGCCATCCGCTCGGGTGATCTCGCCGCACAGGCCGTGCTGGCCGACCGCTGCGCGCCATCGGAGCGCCACAAACTCTATCGCACCCTGCTGAATGGCGAGTTCATTGAGGAGCTCAGCTTCGGCGCCGGCCTCGCCAAGCGTTTCTTTATCCAGCAGGTGATGTTCTCGTCCGTACCCGCCCGCATGATCGAGCTGATGCGCCACAGCCCGCGCATGACCGAAATCGTGCAGGACCTGTTCGCCGGCACGCAGGGCTATCTCGACCTTAAGCAGCGCGTGCTCGCCAACGTAAACGGCACGCTGCGCGAAGTCATCGTCGGCGGCATGCTCGGCCGGCGCGTCGCCAAGGAGGGCTAGTTGCCAATGAACACCAATCGCAGCCGCCAGTTGCTCGCGCGTGCCGAGGCGCTCTTGCCCGGCGGCGTCAATTCGCCCGTGCGCGCCTTCCGCGCCGTCGGCGGCACGCCGCGCTTCATCGCTTCTGGCAACGGTTGCCGCATCACCGATGTCGACGGCAACACCTACATCGATTACGTCGGCAGTTGGGGCCCGCTGTTGCTAGGCCACGCTTTTCCGCCGGTAATCGGGGCGTTGCAGGAAGCGCTCACGCGCGGCACCAGCTTCGGCGCGCCGACTGAGGCTGAAGTCGAATTGGCTGACGAGATCCGTTCCGCCGTGCCGTCCATGGAGATGCTGCGTCTGGTGAATTCCGGCACTGAGGCCACGCTCAGCGCGTTGCGCCTGGCGCGCGGCTTCACCGGCCGCGACATGGTGATCAAGTTCGAGGGCGGCTATCACGGCCACGTCGACGCGTTGCTGGTCAAGGCCGGTAGCGGTCTGGCCACGTTCGGCATTGCCGATTCAGCCGGCGTGCCCGCGGCCATCGCGCGCGACACGCTGGTGCTGCCCTATAACGACGTCGCAGCCGTCCAGCAGGCTTTCCGTGAGCAGGGCTCGAAAATCGCCGCCGTTATCGTCGAGCCCGTCGCCGGCAACATGGGCTGTGTCCCTCCGTGTGAGGGCTTTCTGGAGACTCTGCGCGACGAATGTACCAGCACCGGCGCGCTGCTCATCTTTGATGAGGTGATGACCGGTTTCCGCGTCCACTTCGGCGGAGCGCAGGCCCTTTATGGCATTCGCCCCGATTTATCCACGTTCGGCAAGGTCATCGGCGGCGGTCTGCCGCTGGCTGCTTACGGTGGCCGGGCCGATATCATGCGGCATGTTTCGCCGCTCGGCAACGTCTATCAGGCCGGCACGCTTTCCGGCAATCCGCTGGCCGTAGCCGCTGGCCTCGCCATGGTGCGCCATCTCAAGGCCCATCCGGAGATCTACTCGCAGCTTGAAGCCAACGCCGCGCGCCTCTGTGCCGCCGCGCCCGCCGGCGCCACGGTGAACCGGGTCGGCTCCATGTTCACCATCTTTTTCACCGGCGAGCCCGTCACCGATTGGCCCAGCGCCAAGCGCGCTGACACCGCTCGTTTCCGGGCCTTTTTCGATCATTTGATCGAGCACGGCGTCTACTTCCCGCCCTCGCAGTTCGAGGCCGCCTTCCTCGGCGCCGCGCACGACGAGGCCGCCCTCAGCGCCACCATCGGCGCATTCCGTTCCTGGACGTAATATGAAATACCTTGCCGTGTTGGCCGTCTCGGCCAGCCTTGCCTTCGCGCAGCCGCGTGACATCAAGACCGTTCTCCAGCCATTCCTCGACAACCACACGCTGGCCGGTGCGGTGGTGGCCGTCGCCACGCCGGACAAAGTGCTCGGCGTTGAAACCGCGGGTTACGCGGATCTCGCTGCGCGTAAGCCCATGCGCGCCGACGCGATGTTCTGGATCGCCTCCATGTCGAAGCCCATCACCGCCACGGCGTTCATGATGCTGGTGGACGAGGGCAAAGTGAAGCTCGACGATCCGGCGGAAAAGTACCTACCCGAATTCAAGGATCAGTGGCTCACGGTGGAGTCCGATAAGGACCACCGCCTGCTGAAGCCCGCGCCGCGCCCCATCACCGTGCGCGACATCCTGTCGCACACCTCCGGCCTGCCGTTCTCCACGCCGCTGGAGCAGCCCACGCTCGACGTCTTCCCGCTGGAGGCGCGCGTACGCAGTTATGCCATGTCGCCGCTGGTTTTCGCACCCGGCACGAAGTACCAGTATTCGAACGCGGGCATCAATACCGCCGGCCGCATCATCGAAGTGGTCACCGGCATGAGTTATGAGCGTTTCCTGGACGCGCGCCTGTTCAAGCCGCTCGGCATGAAGGACACCACGTTCTGGCCCGCCGGCGAGCAACTTGCGCGCATCGCCAAAAGCTACAAGAACAATAAGGAAACCGGCCAGTTGGAAGAGATTTCCGTGACGCAGCTGCGCTATCCGCTCGACGACCGCACACGCCAGCCCATGCCAGCCGGCGGGCTTTTTTCTACCACACACGACGTTGTGCGTTTTCTGCAGATGCTGGCCTCGGGCGGCGTTTTCGAAGGGCGGCGCTATCTATCAGCGTCGGCTATCACTGAAATGACCCGCGTGCAGACAGGCAGTTTGAAGGTGAACGACCAAGTCGGCTATGGCCTCGGCTGGAGCGTGCGCGATGCCGATGGTGACAACGGGCTCGCAGCCGGCAGTTACGGCCACAGCGGCGCCTACAAAACTCTCATGTGGGTGGACGCGCGCAGCAAGCGCATCTTCGTACTGATGCGGCAACATTCGGGCGATGTGCCGCACGGCGACCATTTGCCCAGTGAACTCATCCGCGCCGCAATGGGCAAATAGAGCGCTCAGGCGCTCATTTGTGCCATCTGCGGCCGTTTGCGGGCCAGTAACAGGTCTTCGAACTCGTAGTCGATCACAGCCTTGGTGTGCGCCTTAAGATACCACTTGTAGGTTTCACGCAGGCCTTCGGCAAACGGCGTGGGCTTAAAGCCGAGCACGCGCTGCGCCTTGCTGATCACCGTCGTGATCGGCGGCAGGTCGAATCCCTGGCCGAAGTACAGCCGTGGTCCCGACGGGTGTCCGCCGGAACGCGCAATACGGTCGCGCGGCACACGCGCCACCACGCCCGGTTTGCCGCAGCACACGCTCAACGCCTCCACCAGTTCCGCCTGCGTCAGAGCCCGTGAATTGGCAATGTTGAAGGCGTGGCCAATCGCGTTGGGCGCTTCGGCCGCGCGCAGTGCGGCCCGCACCAGGTCTTTGACAAACACAAATTGCATCAGCCGCCGGCCGTCGCCGGGCAGCACTATCGAGCGCTTGTCCCTCATCCGGTCCCAGAAGAACTGCTCGCGGTAATAGGGATTGCCTGGGCCGTAGACAAACGGCGGGCGCAACGTCACAACCGGCGTCTGGTGGCGCTGGTGCAGGCGGAACAGCGCCCGTTCGGTCTGCGCCTTGTTGCGCATGTAATCGTCCGGGCAGAAGTCGTCGGCCAGCGCATCACCCTCATGGTGATTTAGACCATCGCCGTAGGCGGCCGCGCTCGAAATGAACACGTAGCGTCCAATGCGGCCGGTCAGCGCTTGTGCGGCGCCGCAGACGGACTGGGCCGTCGTGCCGCGCTGCGCGTCGTAAACCAGATCGAAAACAACATCAAAGCTGAGGCCGGCCAGCACCTTACGCATCGATTCGGCGTCATTGCGGTCTGCCTGCAGGTTGGCCACTTTGCGGCCCAGATCATGTTCGGCCCGGCGGTGCAGAACCGTCACCTCGGCGCCGCTCTTCACCAGCGCGGCCACCAAGTGCCTGCCGATAAACTGCGTGCCGCCAATTACAAGAGCCTTCATCGTTTTGTTAAGGTCCCCTTAGTCGTACTGCTTGATGCGGAAAGGCCCCACCATGCGGGCGTCAACCAGTTGTATGAGCCGGTTACGACGGGTGCGGACAGGTCACTGCTGCGGTCGGGGCAAGCGCATGAACCCTTCGGGGAACCAGCGGATGGCGTCAAGCGTGGCTTCAAATATCTATTGTACCAACCTGCGCCGGAGTGGGTTGTTATACTGGGGCCGATGACAGCGCGCGGAGCGGCTCATGTGCCCACTGTAGTGGCCGACGATGAAGCCCCGGCCTTGGACGAACTGCTCTTTCTGCTGCGTGATTTCCCCGACATCGAGGTGATCGGCACCGCGTCCAACGGCCTGGAGGCCGTCGAGAAGATCGAAACATTGGAGCCGGATCTTGTTTTTCTCGACGTGCAGATGCCCGGTCTCGATGGCCTCGGCGTCATCCAGCGGCTGCAACAGGACCGCGCCCCGTTGCCCGCCTTCGTGCTCTGCACCGCCTACGAACAATACGCTCTGGAGGCCTTCCGCTTCGAAGCGCTCGACTATCTGCTCAAACCGGTCGAGCGCGATCGTCTCGAACTCACAGTCGAGCGCGTGCGCCGCGCCCTGCTGGAACCGGAACCCGCCACCACTGTCCAGACGGCGCCCGTCCAAGAGCCGGCGCTACGCAAACTCGTGCTCAGAAGCGGCGGCCGCAATCTCGTCGTCGACGCCGCAGACGTCATCTACGCCACCATCGAGGACGGCCTCATCTCCGTGGTGACGGCGCAACTCGAAGGCCAGACGCACTGCAAAACACTTGAGGAGTTGCAGTCCACCCTCGATCCAGCCATGTTCTGGCGCGCCCATCGTGGTTTCCTCGTCAACGTGCAGCACATTCACGAGGTCATCCCGTGGTTCAAGTCGAGCTACCAGATCCGCATGGACGACAAGAAGGGCACCGTCATTCCGGTTAGCCGCGTTCAAACCAAGCGCTTGCGGGAACTCTTCAGGCTTTAGACCCAAGGGGGCATCCATGTTCCGTTATTCACGCCGGACCTTCATTGCCACGCTGGCCGCGCCGGCCCTCGCGCAGTCGAAAAAGCTCACCGCCGTCGCGCCCGGCGTATGGTTCCGCACGGGCTTTTCGAACACCATCATCATCGAGATGAAGGAAGCGTTGCTGGTAGTCGACTCCGGCATGAAGGCCACCGCCGAGGCCACGCTCGCCGACTGCAAGGCGCTCTCCCCGAAGCCAGTCAAAACCGTCTTCCTGACGCATCATCACTTCGATCACGTCGAAGGCAACGCTGTTTGGACCGCCGCCGGCGCCACGACGCTAGCCTTTGCTGCCGTGCGCGCCGAGATGGACCGCCTCAAGTCGGAGTCCGAACGGCCTGCGAAATTGATCGACGGCAGCTTGCTTGTGCTCGAAGACCCGCTGCGCCGTGTCGAACTCCATCACTACGGCTGGGCCCACACGCGCGGCGACGGGGTGCTCTATCTGCCCCACGAAAAAGTGCTCTGCACCGGGGATGTGGTGCTGAACGGGCCGTACAACTTTCTGCGTGACAGCGATCCGCGCAATTGGCCGAAGGTGATAGCCGCCTGCGAGAAGCTGGATGTGCGCCACGTCCTGCCCGGCCACGGCAAGCCCGCAGGCAAGGCGTTGCTCACCGGTCAGCGCGGCTTCATTGAAGCGCTTACGGCCGCGGTCAGCGACGCCATCACGCGCGGCCAGAAGCTCACAGATCTGGTCGAAATGAAAGACGGCAAACCGTCCGTCAGCCGCTTGAAGCTGCCGCAGGCGTACGACCTCTGGGCCAAGGACAGCTTCGCCCCAACCACCGGCGATTGGCCGATTGAAAGCCCGCATTCGGGCTCCCAGGTGGCGCAGCTTTACGCCTTGCTGGCGCGTTGACGCGCGGCCCAGCCCACGCCGCACGCCAGGCACAGGCTCAGCAGCGTGAACGCGGCGCCCAGGAAAACGGACCGCGGCCGGTAGCGCATCTCCACGGTGTGTGCGCCGGCCGCCACCACCACGCCGCGCAGCGCTCCGTCTACTTCGTAGATTGGCGCTGGCGCGCCATCCACGGTGGCCTGCCAGCCCGGATAGTAAGTATCGGACAGCACCACCATGCCGGTGCACGCCATGCGAGCGCTGATGCGCGCCGAATTGCCGCGATGCGCCAACAGTTCCACGCGATCCTCACCGGTGCAGCGTTCAACAGCCGGCGGCGGTCCGGTCATATAGGCGAAATCGTGCCCCGGCAGCCGTGAGCGCAACATCTCGAAGCCGGCCTTGCGGCTTGGCGCGCGCACAATTTCGTGCGAGCTCCAGGCGCGCGGCAATGCTTCCCGTTCCTGCGGTTGCGGCGTCAGCGTGTATCGAACACCGTACAGCATAGGGCCGGCATCGTCGAAAATGCCGCTCTCCAGCACGTTGGCCGTGACGCTGGCCAGTTCACCGCGGAACATATCGACGCCATGATAGGAGCCCCAGTTTTCGGCGAACGCCTTGCCCGGCACGGTGGCGCGCGCGAATCCCGGTTGCGCCCGCAGCCAGGACGCGATGCCGGCGTTCGCCTTCACGCGGTTCAGCCACATCATCCGTTCCGTATCACGGCGATTCACCAGCAGATACTGCGAGCCCAGGCCCAGCTCAAAAACCAGCAGCACCGTGAGCAGCGCGGGCTTCATCAGTCCACGCCGGTAAGCGTGCAGCGCCAACCCCAGCAGCAGCGCCACCAGCGCGGTGGCCACCACACGATCGTCGCCCGGGAAGTGTCCTTCATGGGTGAGGATCAGAATCAGGCAGACCGCTCCGACCAGCGCGCCAAAGCCGGCCGCCACCAACTCAATCCGCCGCAACCACGGCGTTGTGTCTACCTTCTTCAACAGCAGATCCAGGCCGCGCGCGGCCAGCGCCGCCGCCGCGAATTGCATCAGCACCACGGCCGCTGATGGCGACCGCGCCTTGTTCAACTGCGGCACCACGGCATAGGCCACGCCCTGAAACACGCATTGATGGCCCAACGCGTAGACGAGCGCACCCAGACCCATGGAAAACAGCCAGCGCGTCTCTCTTTGCCCCCAGAGTTGCGCCACAGCCAGCGCGGCCAACGCGAAGGCGACCGTGCCGATGAACGGATCGAAATTCACTTTCAATCCCGGCACAAGTAACCCGAACAGGCTGCGCGCTTGCAGGCCATAGTCGGCATGCACCAGATATGGCACCATCTGATTCCAGGTGAGCAGCCCACCCTCGCCCGTCCAGCGCATGGCCAGATGCCCGTACTCCAGCGCGGGCAAAATCTGGAACGCGCCGGCCGCGAGCATCGCCACCAGGCTTAAGCCCCCGGCGGCCCACTTTCTGTACCACAGCCACGCCAGACACATCGTCACGGTGGCCAGCATCGGCACCTGGTGATGGCCGGAAAGGTATGAAACGCCCAGGAATGTACCCGCCAGTATGCCGTTTAGCCGGACGCTGGCTCCGCGCAACGCGCGCAGTTGGAACAGAAACACCAACGGAATCCACACCGCGCCGTTGGCCATCTGCGGCCACATGTCCGTCCCCAGGTAACCGGCCAGCGCGTAGATGAGCCCGCCCGCCATGGCGGCCAGCCGCCGCACTCCCAATTCGCGGCAAAACGCGAAGCAGAACACCGCGGCCATCCAGTGAATCAGGACGTAGTACCAAGCCAGCACCCAGCTCTGGATGTGGCCATTCTTCAGCGGCGCCAGCGCCAGCAACCAGTTCAGCGGATAGGCCGCGCCCGGTTGAGCCTGCCCCAGCAACGGCTGGCCGGCCCAGAGCGTTGTATCCCACATGGGGAACTCGCCGGCGTGCCATGCGTGCGCCTGCACCTCAAACCATGGCAAGACCTGTTCGGCCAGATCGGCGCCCCAGATCCATTCAAACTGCGACGTGAGCGTCAGCTTCCAATAGAAGCCTGCCAGTACAACCAGCAGCGCCACGGGCGCCACCCAACGCTGCTGCATCCAGGCGCCGATGCGTTCTTTCATCACGACTTCCAGAATCGTAACGCAACACCCATGGTGATGGCCTGGACCAGCGCAATCAGCCCCACCGTGGCGTACCATCCGCCCCAGTGCCATACGGCGCCAGGCACAGCCGCGCCGAAACTGCCGCCGGCGTAATAGGACATCACGTACAGCCCGACCGCCGATGCTTTGCCGAAGTGCGCCACTTTGCCGAGGTAGCTTGACGACGCCGATTGCGCAATGAAGACGCCCGAGCAGATCATCGCCAGCCCGGCCATCACCGCCATCAGGCTGGGCAACAGAGTCAGAGCCGAGCCGCTCAGCGCGATGCTGAGTGCAATCACCAGCCCGCGCCGGTTACCCAGTTTGTCGATCAACCGCCCGGAGGCCGGCGTGACTGCGGCGCCTACCAGATAGACGCCGAAGACCAGTCCCAATTGTTGGGTATTCAACAGAAACGGCGGTGCGGCCAGATGGAAATTCACGTAAGTGAACATTGCCACAAAGGTGAACAGCACGCAGAAGCCGGTGGTGTAGGTAGCCACCAGCTGCCCATTGCGCAGGTGCGCAAAGACATCCGATGCACGGCTTTTCGTACCCCCGGAAAAGCGCCGCCCCTCCGGCAGCCATTGCCGGATGGCCAGACCGCAAATCAGGTTAAGCACGGCCAGCACCAGAAAGGCCCAGCGCCAGTTGAAGTGCATGGTGATCAGCGCCGCCGACATGCGGCCCGTGAAGCCGCCCAGCACGGTGCCCGTCACATAGGCGGCCATCGCCGCGCCCACGCCCTCTTTCCATTCTTCATTGATGTAGGCGACTGTGACAGCGAAGATTCCCGGCGTGAACACACCTTGCAGAAAGCGCCAAAAGAGCAGTTGCCCGAAACTGCCCGCCGCCGCCGCGCCCAGCGTGGGCAGCACCAGCAGCAGCGTGGCCGGCACAATCACCTGCTTGCGGCCGAAGCGGTCGGCCAGGATGCCCACCAGCGGCGCGGTGAGGGCTACCGCCAGCGTGGACATGCTGATCAGCAGGCTAATCTGCGACGGCGTCACGCCGAACTGCCGAGCCAGCAACGGCAGCATCGGTTGTGGAGCGTAAAGATCGAGGAAGGCGCAAAAGCCGGCCAGAACGACCGCCGCCTTGCGGTGGCCAGGATGCATGAACTTCCATTGTGGCACGGTCCGCCCGTCCCTCTGGAGCGGCGCAGACACTGCGGGCAGAGCCCCAATCCGGTTTTCAAGGATCTAGAGCCGGGCTCAGGCAGCTTTCTGCTGTTCGTCCGGGGCAGCAGCGGCGGCTTTGCGCGCCAGATAGGCGTTGTGGCGCTCGGTGTAGGCCCGATGGGCCAATTCACGCGACGGTGCCATGTCGATTTGCTGCGCCACGGCTTGAGTTACGGCGAATAATGGCTCTGTATTGTTGGTGATTTCGGTGACATTGGCCAGAGGAGTGGTCTGATAGATCTTCGAGATGGCTTCGGGCTCCTGCTGGAGGAGCACGGCCCGTTCGGTCTGACGGCGCGCGATTTCCTTGAGCGCACGGTCGTAGGAGCGCTCCAGATCACGGCGGTAACGGGCCAGCAGCGCGAGGCGGTGTTCGACCGCCGGATCGGAGACTTCGGCATTGGTGTCGACCACGAGCTGAGCCTCGGCGGCGCGAACACGGCGCAGCGACCAGCCGTGGAGCAGGAGACGGTCGAAGAGTTCTTCCTCCACAGCGCCTTCAGGATGGGTGTCGGCGATGAGCGCCGCGCGGTAGGCCTCGAACGAAGCGGCCTCATCCGGAGGAATAACCAGCCGGGTGGCCGAGAAGCCGTGACGGAGAGCGTTGGACGAAGAGATGGCCTTGCCCCCGGGCGTACGCGGACCGGTGGAGAGCTGGGCGTTGAGCCGGTTGGCTGTGATCTGGGCTTGAGTCGACATTGTGGTTTCCTTTTCGCCGGGCACAGTGGGGCCCGGACAAGAACGGTTTTATCGCGGGGCAGGAAGGACGAAGTGGCCGATTGGGCCTAAGTTATTGAGAGAGAAATAAGATTCTATTGCGAAAGACGTTACCCTCAACTACCATATGCTTCAAGATGACAAGCCCGGTCATCACATCATGCACGACGAACTGCGAATTACGGATCACAGCCACGCCTGATGTTCTGGTGATCGACCTCATCCATCGTCGCTCACGTATCGAAATCCTCACGGCGGCGCTCACCAGCGGAGGTTGCGGCGTTTTATTGGCACACTATTTCCTGAACTGGCGGGAATCCTGCATAGTTGGGGTGCTCGTCGCTGCCGGAACCTTCGCGTTTACTGCAGCCGATCGGCACTTTCAACTGCGGGTGAGTGCCAACGAGATCGTGTCGCTCGGAAGAATCGAAGGAGAATTGAGCTCAAGACGCTGTGTGCCCACACAGCACATTGAATGGCTGGAATACCAGGAGGACGCGACAGGGCCAGAGTCTTCGAGTCATCCGCAAGGGCTGTATGCCGTATCACTCCGTCGTTCGACCTGTCTGTTGCCACACATCAACGAGGCCGATACTGCGGCAATTATTAATCGCATCTATGAACAGTTCTCGACATTGAGAAGCCAGGTGAGACGGGCCTCACCATTTGGCCGACATATCGTCACGCTTGGACTTGAAGAACCGAAATAGGCAGCGGCTCAATCGTCAACGCGCCACGGATTGAGCACGGTGACACCAGTGGCGGCAACGTCCTGCGTGTTGCGGGTGACCAGAATCAGGTCGTGACACAGAGCAGTGGCGGCAAGTAAGCCATCAATGACCGGCACTGGCTTACCCTTGGCCGCAGCCTGGGCTGAGAGCGCACCCCAACGGTCGGCAACGGCAGCGGTAACCGGCAAGATACGGTCCTCGAAACGGGCGGGCAGATCCTCACCCAACCACCTGTCTAAACGAATACGGCGTTTTCCGGCGGCGAGCCGTGCAACGCCCTGCTGGATTTCGCCCAGCGTGAGCACACTCAGGAAGAGGCTCACTTCCGGATTAGCGTCCACCCAGTGAACGACGCGCGCGTCCGGAGCCGGCTTGACCAGCTCCGAAATGACGCAAGTATCCAGCAGGAAGCCGTTCATACCGCCTAAT
>CAYZIX010000005.1:0-71078 GCA_964478395.1 uncultured Candidatus Solibacter sp. | reverse complement strand
TTGGAGGGATTAACTTGGAGGATATTAAAGCTCCCGAATGTTTCGATATAGAAGCTCTTCATAGCCCCGCTGCTTCTATTCTAGCGTGGCTGCCGCAGCCGGCCTACCGGAACGCCGCGCCAAGCCCTGGCCGGGCCCGGCGCGGCGCCCCGCTCCGCCACACAGACCGTGTCAGGCCGCGCGCTGCACTGGCACGTCCAGCCGCGCCGCCAGTGAGCCCGGCCGCATGGTGAACACCGCGTGTTCCTCCGTGCCCCAGGTGTTCTCCGTCCTCCCATTGAAATACTCGTCCAGTGGATAGAGAGCGTAGGGTTTCAATTCACGGAACGTCTTGCCCAGCTTAGCCTCAATGCGGTAGATGGTATGGAAGAACTGGCCGCGATCCAGATTCAGCCGCCGCGCGCACAACCGCCATTCCGCCCCCAGCAGGTAGTGGTAGCTAAATACCTTCCACTCCGCGGCCGATAAGGTCCGCCGTGTTACCAGGTAGAAGTCCGCGATGTATTCTTCATCCTTGCGCGCCCAGGTAATCCGCCCTCCACCACGCGGACCATATTCGAGCGTCACCCGGCAAAGATGTTTTTCCTTATGAACCAGCTTGTAAAAGCGCGTGTAGCAGGCGCGGAAAATCGCACGGAACACACACGAGCACGGCGCGACGGCCATGCCCCGCGTCGGGCGCAAGCCCATGCCGCGGCATTGCGTGCAGGACGGCAACGCTAAACCTATCGTCTCGGATCGGGTCCACTCCATTGTTATAAGTTCCTTCTCTGTATTTAGTGCCACGGGGCCTTCGGCCTCACTCCGAGTCCCCTGTGTTTTCTGTAGCTCAGACTCGGACGATCGCCCCAAACCGTCAACCGAGTCCGCCAGTAAGTTTGCATTGGACCTCGGGCACAGGCGCCGACGGATAGCTAACCCATTGAAACAAAGAGATATTCTGTGGAACCGAAATTTCCCAAACGACACGCCCGGAACCCGTCAGGCTTGCCTGTTTGATAGTACTAGTACTATTCTATTCCTGGAAGGAATCAAGTGTTCCTCGCCGCACCGTTGACGTTCGCCATGCTGCAGCAGCGCCTTCTGGACGCGGCGCGTAGCCGTGTCTCCAATGGTGATTTCACTGAGCGCGGCCTGGCTCGTCTGATTGGCATTTCGCAACCTCACGTCCATCACATCCTGAAGGGACAGCGGATTTTGACCCCGGAAGTCGGCGATGCACTGCTGGTGGCGTTGGATCTGTCGCTATTCGATCTGTTGTCTGACGACGAGATGGGGCAGGCCCTGCTTGATCGCAGGCCGGCCGCCGGCGCCGGACAACATATTCCCATTCTCTCTGGACGCCTCGGCCCGCACGACGCCTTCCCGGACTGGCGCGCCGTCGCACGCTGGGTGCGCCCGTCCTCCGAAACCTGGCGCCGCGGCCGCCGTCCGGCGCTGGTGGAATATGGTCCGGATGCTGAACTGCCGGCACCCTGCTGTGGCGGCGCATTTGCACTGATTGAACAGGACGAAAGCGCGCGCATGCACCCGGCGCCGCCTTGCTGGTATGTACTGCGCTGGCGCGGCTGCGGCTATATCCGGCAGGTGCGTAGAGAGAACGACTCGCTCCAGATTCTGAGCCAGTTGGCGTTTGAACCGTCGCCCTTACCAGCGCACATAGAGCTCAGCGAGGTCTCTCTGCTCGCCGTCGTACGTGCGCGCCTGCTGTGGTGGGGCGCCAACCCGGTTGAGGCCGGCGATCTGATTCAATCCGCCGGCGAATGGCTGCCCGCGCCGGCCGCCTCTTCGTAAACCTTCAGCACTTCCCGCGCCGTATCTTCCCACCGGAAGAAACGGCAGCGCTTTTCGCCGCGCCGCACCATTTCAGCGCGCAATTCGGGCTGCATCAGTACATCTCGAATTCCACGCGCGATATCGAAGACGTTGTCGGGGCTGACAATCACCGCCGCATCGCCCACCACCTCCGGCAGCGACGTCGAGTTCGAGCACACCACCGGCGTGCCCGAAGCCATCGCCTCCAGCGGTGGCAGCCCGAAGCCTTCATACTGCGACGGGAAGACGAACGCGGCCGCGGCGGCATAAAACATGCGCAGCGTGTCCAACGGCACAAAACCCAGGAAGCGCACCCACGACTCAATGCGCGACTGAATCACGGCCTGGCGCACAGCAGGGTAGCGCGAAATCTCGTCGCCGATAATAATAAGCCGCAGATTCTTCCACTCTTCGACGTACTGCAACTCGCCGCGCAACAACGCGAAGGCTTCCACCAGCCGGGGGATGTTCTTCTGCGGCCGTATGGTGCCGGCGTAGAGCAGAAACGGGTAGTTTACCTGGTAGCGTTCAAGGACACGCCGCCGTTCGTGCGCCCACGCCTCCGGGCCGGCTGCGCGCGCGCCCGGACCCGGTTCATGGTGCGTGAAGCATGGATCGACAGCGCCGTAGATCCGCTGCACACGCTCCGGCCGGATGCCTAGCAGGCTGACCACGTCGTGGCGCGTCGATTCGCTCACCGCCATGACCGTGTTCGCCCGCTCCATACCGCGCCGCATAGCCATCCGCTGCAGTTCACCGCGCCAGCCGCCAACGTCCTCAAAAACAAGGCTCGATAGATCGTGAACGGTCACCACATACGGCCGTGGCATCAACCACGGCACGTAGGCCAGCGGGATGTGCGAAAGATCCGGACGCAAGCGCCGGGCCAGCAACGGGAAGGCGATGTGATCAGGCAAGTCCGCATCGCCGCGCTCATAGTAGACAGGTTCGAAGTTGGGGCCTAGCCCGTCGAACTCGTGCTGATCGGCGCGATGCGTCACCAACAGAAAATGGTGACGCACGCCAAGGCCGGCGAATCCCTTCAGGATGTTGCGGATATAGGTGCCGTAACCGAAGTCCCGAACGTGCCGGGCATCAAGGAGGATTCGCATTGCCGCGCCTCCGCGCTAGGCCCTGACGGGCTGACGCCGCCAGCTGTAAAGCGGGAACCGCGCCGTCAATTCACCGACGCGAGCGCGCACGCCGGCCAACACCTCGGCCGACGAAGGAGCGGCCAGCACCTCGGCAATCAGCGCACCCACGGTCTGCATCTCAGCCGGTCCGAAGCCGCGCGTGGTCACCGCCGGACTGCCCAGCCGGATGCCGCTCGGATTGAGCGGCGGATTCTGGTCGAACGGAATTGAGTTCTTGTTGACGGTGATCCAGGCTTCATCCAATGCCCGCTCGGCCTCTTTGCCGCGCACACCCTTGGAGAAGATGTCCACCAGCATCACGTGCGAATCCGTGCCACCGCTCACTACGCGGTAGCCCGCATCCGTCATCGCCTTGGCCAGCGCCTGCGCATTCTCCAGCACGCGCTTCTGGTAGGCGACAAACTCAGGGGTCATTGCCTCCTTGAAACACACGGCCTTGGCCGCCACAACGTGCACCAGCGGGCCGCCCTGCGTGCCCGGGAAAACCGTCTTGTCAATCGCCTGGCCAAACTTCTCACGCGCCAGAATCAAGCCCGCGCGCGGTCCGCGCAACGTCTTGTGCGTGGTGGTGGTGACGATGTCGGCCCACAGACACGGATTCGGATAAAGGCCCGCCGCCACCAGTCCGGCGTAGTGCGCCATGTCCACCATGAACAGTGCGCCCACCGAATCGGCAATCTCGCGGAAACGCGCGAAGTCGATCTTCCGTGAATAGGCGCTGGCGCCGGCGACAATCATCTTCGGCCGGTTTTCTTCGGCCAACCGCGCCACTTCGTCATAGTCAATCGTTTCCGTGTCCTTACGAACACCGTAAGGCACCACCTTGTACGTCTTGCCCGAGAAGTTCAGCGGGTGACCATGCGTGAGATGTCCGCCGTGCGCCAGATTCATGCCGAGAATGGTGTCGCCCGGCTGCAACACGGAAGAGTAAGCAGCCTGGTTGGCCTGCGAGCCGGAATGCGGCTGCACGTTGGCGTATTCGGCCTGGAACAACTGCTTGGCGCGGTCCCGCGCCAGGTTCTCAACGATATCAGTGAACTCGCAACCGCCGTAATAGCGCCGCCCTGGGTAGCCTTCGGCGTACTTATTGGTAAAAATGCTGCCGGTCGCTTCGAGAACGGCCTCCGAAGTAAAATTCTCGCTGGCGATCAATTCCAGCCGCGAGTTCTGCCGCTCGGCTTCCTGCGCAATGGCCGCGGCCACTTCCGGGTCGGCCGCCGCCAAGCTACGCGCCATCATCTCAACGTCGTTCATGATCGTTCCTCCGTTTTCGGTCCCGCCGGCTAGGCTTGCTGCGCAATCTCGATCTTGTTCACGCGCCGCTCATGCCGCCCGCCCAGAAAAGGCGTATCCAGGAAAATCGCGAGCAAGCGCTCGGCTTCGGCGCAGTTGAAATAGCGCGCGCCCAGCGCCAGGATGTTGGCGTTGTTGTGTTCACGCGTCAGACGGACTTCATCGGCATTGAACGCCAGTGCCGCGCGCACGCCCTTCACGCGATTGGCCGCCATCGACATGCCCACGCCCGTCGAGCACACCAGCACGCCCCGCTCGGCTTTGCCTTCGGCCACAGCGCTAGCTACCGCATGGGCGTAATCCGGGTAGTCCGTCGACTGCGCCGAGCCCGTGCCGTAATCGGTCACGTCATGCCCGGCGGCGCTGAGCACCGCCCGCAATTCCTCTTTCAGGAAGAACCCGGCGTGATCGGCTCCAATCGCAATTTTCATGGGGAAGCTACGAGTTTATCACGCGCCTCCCATCGCAGCGGGCCGTTACTCGCCGCCCGGGGCGTTCTCGCCCTTGGCTTGCACGTACGCGATCAGGTCCAACCGCTGGCCCTTGCCCTTGCCTGAGGCGCCAGCCACCGCGTCAGCCTCGCTTGCGTACAGCCCGAAGACGTCGCTCAACTTCGTGAGCAGCATCAGGTCCACAACGCGGTCGTTGAGATTGAACATCGTCAACGCCCCGCCCGTGTCCAGACAGACCTTGTGGGCCACCACCAGGTAACCCATGCCGCTCGAATCGATATATTCCGTTTGGGCAAAATCGAGTGCGATGCGCTTTTCGCCGGCCTTCACGGCCGCGTCGATGCGCTCACGGAACATCTCGATCGGATCGCCGATTATGAACCGTCCCTCAAGCGAGAGCACCAGCACCTCGCCGTTCTTTCGCTCACCGACTTGGAATGACATAGAAGCTAATACTCTATACGACGCGCTCAGCGGTCGTCGAGTTTAATCGCACGGCGAAGTTTTGATAATTCTTCGGCCGTCAAGTGGCGCCATTCACCTGGAGCAATGCCTTCCAGCTTCAGCGGACCGATCTTGACGCGGCGCAACTTCTCCACCAACCGCCCGCAACTCTTGAACATCAGGCGGATCTGGTTCTGACGGCCTTCAATCAGCCGCACCTCGTACCACGGATTCACGGCGTTCTTGATCAGCTTCAAGCCCGCCGGCGCCGTACGGCGCCCATCCAACACCAGGCCCCGGCGAAAGCTCTCTTCCTGCTCCAGGCTCAACTTGCCGTTGACCTTCACGACGTATATTTTCTCTACGTGCCCGGCCGGCGACGTGATGCGATTAGCCAACTCGCCATCCGTTGTCAGCAGCAGCAGCCCTTCACTGTGATAGTCCAGCCGCCCCACCGGAAAGACGCGCTCCCGCACGCCCTTCAGCAAGTGTTTGATAGTGGTGCGCCCCTGCGGGTCGGACAGTGTGGTGACGACGCTGTCCGGCTTGTTCAGCAGCAGGTAAACCTCTCCCTTGCGCTGCTTCAGCAGATGCCCGTCCACTTTGATGTGGTCGCGTTCCAGATCCGCCTTCGAGCCGAGCTCGACAACGGTTTTACCATTCACCGTCACGCGGCCTTCCAGAATGTAGGTTTCGGCCTTGCGGCGGCTGGCAATGCCCGCCTGAGCCAGTATCTTTTGCAGCCGTTCTTCAGCCATTCGTCTCCGCTTCCGGCGCGGGCTCTTCAGCCGTGGGTTCTTCGGCCACCGGTTCTTCCGCTGCGGGCGCCTCCGTCTCCGGCACAACTACGGCTTCCACATCCGGAGCGGCTTCGGCCTCAGATGTGGCTTCCACCTCGGCCGGAATCTCACTTTCAGCCGCTGGCGCCATATCCAGCGTCTGTTGTGCCGTGTCCACCATCTCCTCGTCGGCGATCGACTGACGGCGAATCTCCTCAAACTCTTTCAGGCTGGGCAGTTCAGCCAAGTCCTTCAGCCCGAACTGCGTGAGAAAGTCCTTGGTCGTCTTATACTGCATCGGCTTGCCGATTACGTTCTTGCGCCCGGCCGTGGTAATCAGCTTCCGGTCGATCAGCGTTTTCACCACGCCGCCGCCCTGCACGCCGCGGATCTCTAAAATTTCGGGCATCGTGATGGGCTGCTTGTAGGCGATCACGGCCAGCGTTTCCAGCGCGGCTTGGCTCAACTTCAGCGGCTGCTTGAGGTTCTGGACGAAGTTACGCAGCACTTCGTGATGCTCAGGCTTGGTGGCCATCTGGTAGCCGCCAGCCACTTCGCGGATAAAAAGCCCGCGTTCGGGCCGCGTCGTCTCTTCGGCCAGTTGCTTCAGAACCGGCTCCACCTCATCAAGCGGACGCCCCAGCGCCTGCGCAATCTGGACCGCCGGCAGCGGCTCATTCAGCACATAAATAATCGCTTCGAGCACGCCCTTCAGCTCTTGGGCCTGCGCGTCAGCGGGCACCTCCACTGCGGGCTCCGGTCCCAGCAACTGCTCGGCCGAGACGGCCTGGATATCGTTCTCTTCCATGGACTTAAGCTTTGTAATCTTCCTCGATGCGGAGCGCCACTTCCTCGTTCACTTGCAGTTCGTCAAAGCCCTTGTCACGACGCACTTCAATCGCGCCAAAGCTCTCGCTCTGCGTCAGCCGGATGGCCTGTTGCTTGACCATTTCGAGCACCGCCAAAAACAGGCAGATCATGGCCCGTATGGAGCGCTGGCGCTCAAACAACGGCACCAGTTCGACCGCCTGGCCGCGCGGCAGATCCTCCAGCGTACGTTTCAGGAAGCGGATCATGTCCGGCACCGAAACGTCTTCTTTGTTCACCTCATAAAGAGGCCGGTGCTTGGCCCGTTCAAGCACTTGCTCGAACGTCTTCACCAAGTCGAACAACGTCACTGCTAAACCGGGCCCTTCGGTCTCGGAGACGAAGCTCTGCATTTGCGGATTCGACCAAATGGCCTCCTCCACCATGCGTTTCTCCTGCAGCATCGCGGCCGCGCTCTTGAAACGCTCGTACTCCAGCAGCCGTTCCACCAACTCCTGCCGCGGGTCCTCCTCCGGCTCGATCTTGTCCAGCTCGGGATCGCGCGGCAACAGCATCTTCGACTTGATGTGAATCAGGGTTGCCGCCATATAAACGAACTCCGCGCTCAATTCAATGTCGAGCGCCATAGCCTGTTCAATATAATCGAGATACTGTCGCGTGATGGTGGCGATAGGGATGTCGTATATGTTGATCTCCTGCTTGCGGATCAAGTCCAGCAGCAGATCAAGCGGCCCCTCGTATTGCTCCAGATGGACGTTTAGCGGGCTAGACACCTCCACTCAGAATAGCAGGAAGAGGCCAGTTTCGATCCTGGCGCCACGCGCTTGTCATGAGCGAAAATAAGACAGGATCTACTGGAGTTCGCAAACGATGGATTCTGCTTGGTTTGAATCGGTGAGCCGGCGCGGCCGGCGTCAGGTTTCTGCCGTGTCGGCCAGCCGCCAGACGCTCGCCGAAGCTGCAAGCGTTGCACTGGGCCGCGCCCAGCAGGCGTTGCTCAGCCTGCAGAAGCCGGAGGGCTTCTGGTGTGGTGACTTGCTGGCCGACACAACGCTCGAATCCGACTACATTCTGGTGCAGCTCTGGCTCTTTGCTCCCGATGGCACAGGCTGGCAGCCGCCCACCTGGGACCGCATTCAGAAGGCAGCGCGCTCCATCCTGGACCGCCAATTACCCAGCGGCGGCTACAACATCTACCCGGGTGGCAAAGCCAACGTCAGCGCCAGCGTCAAGGCCTATACTGCCCTGAAGTTGGCGGGAGTCGACCCGGCTGGCGAGCCGATGGAGCGCCTGCGCAACGCCATCCTGCGGCTGGGCGGCATCCAAGCCGTCAACAGCTACGTCAAAATCAACCTCAGCCTGTTTGGTCTGTTTCCGCGCAAGCGCGTGCCAACTATCCCGCCGGAGTTGGCGCTGCTGCCCGGCGGCGTGCTCTACGAAATGTCTTCGTGGACGCGCGCCATCGTCGTACCGTTGTCCATTGTCCAGGCGCGCGGCGGCACACGCCCCGTGCCGCCCGGCTTCAACCTGGATGAACTCACGCTGCCCGGCAAAAGCTTTACGTTGCCGCACCGCAACAAGTTTGCGCTGATCTTTTACGGCATCGACCGCGGCCTGAAGATCTGGCAGGATCGCGGCAACTCGAAGGTCCAGGCCGCCGCCATCCGCGCCGCCGAAAAATGGATGCTCGACCACACGCGCTACTGCGACGGGTTGGGCGCCATCTACCCATCGATGATGTACCTGATCATGGCGCTGGACTCGCTCGGCTACCCACGCGATCATCCGGATCTGGTCGACGCCATCGCCCAGTTCGACGCTTTGCTCACCGAGCGTGACGATCAGCTCTTCTTCCAGCCCTGTTTTTCACCCGTCTGGGACACCGCCTACGCCACTTTCGCGTTAGGCGAGACCGGACAGGCGCCAGACGACCGCATGAGCGCCGCCGCAGACTGGCTGATCCAGCGCGAAGTGCGGCACAAGGGGGACTGGAGCGTCAAGCGTCCCGACCTGGAGCCGTCCGGGTGGGCCTTTGAGTACGCCAACGAGCAGTACCCGGATATTGATGACACCGCCATGGTGCTACTGGCTCTGCTGCATGCCAAGAGTTCCGATCCGCTGGCGCAGGAGCGCTGCGAGCGCCGCGCCATCAACTGGCTGTTCGGCATGCAGTCGAAGGACGGCGGCTGGGCAGCGTTCGACGTCGACAACGATTGGCAGTTGCTCAACAAGGTGCCGTTTGCCGATCACAACGCGATGCTCGACCCCACCTGCCCGGATATTACCGGACGCGTGCTTGAAAGCCTGGCGCGGCGCGGCTATACGTTTGATCACCCATCCATTCAGCGCGGCGTTGAATACCTGTTGATGAATCAGGAACGCAATGGAAGCTGGTACGGCCGCTGGGGCGTCGACTACATCTACGGAACATTTCTGGCCCTGCGCGGTTTGGCGGCCGTGAATGCGCCGGGATCGGCCGACACGATCAAAAAGGCCGCCCGCTGGCTGGCCGCCGTACAGAATGCCGATGGCGGCTGGGGTGAAAGCTGCGCCAGTTACGAAGAGAACCGGTTCGTCGCAGCGCCCAGCACGCCGTCGCAAACGGCTTGGGCCATACTGGGCCTGCTGGCTGCGGGCGAGCAACACTATGAGGGTTTCCGCCGCGGCGTCGAGTGGCTGAACCAACACCAGCGCGAGGATGGCACCTGGGCCGAAGAGTTTGCCACCGGCACCGGATTCCCAAACGTGTTCTATCTCCAATACACGCTTTACCGGAACTATTTCCCGGTAATTGCGCTGAGCCAGGCACGCAAGGCGCTGGGATGGACAGGCCCGGCCCCTTCGGCCTCCGCCGCGATAGCCAGCTAACAGTACAGGTCCAACCGTTCGACCAGGGCCTCGGGCAGATTCTCGAATGTCATGCCCGGGGCGCGTTCGCCATTGTCCACCTCGTCACGCAATCGCCGATGATTCCACACGACGATCGGCAGCAACACCAGCGGCACCACGACAAAGCCGGCCGGGCGTCTGAACAGCCATGCTTCAGCGCGCCCACCCAAACCGGTGTAGGCAAGATAACCCGCAAACTCCAGCAGGCACGTCAACAGCAACTGCTCCCGCTGGGCGCCCGCGCTGAATGGCATTCGCCGATAGCCCGCGAAGCGGAATTCCACTAGCGCCGCCGCCAGCAGCAATACGTAGAGTGTGTGGACCATCGCCTGCGCCGCGCTCATCGCCACCAATGAGCCAGCCAGCGTCGGCGCCGCCACACCCAGCGCCAGCCACGCCGTCATCACGCGGCGCACAGCGCCGGCGGTCTCCTGTTCACGAGCCTCGACCGTGACACGAAAGATCCACGTTGCCGGTCCGCTCGCGTCCATATCGAGCGCGATGCTCAACCCCAGCACCAGCACGTAGGTCGCACATAGCGGCGCTTCGCAGAGACCGCCACGCGCCAGACTCTCCGCCGCCAGCAACCAAGCCAGCCCCGCCGTCACGGCCACACACAAGCGCGGGTTCTCATTACGGAGCAGCCCACGGTTAACAAATTGAAAGACCGCGCGTGGAAAGCCCATCGCGCGAGGTGCAAAGCCACCCAGCACAGCCAGCAGCGCCCTTTCGGCGCTCCGCCGCGACGGCGTCCGTTCTCCCTCCAGCACACTGGCAAAACGCCGGCGCGCGCCCAACGCATAGGCCACCAGAGCCAGCCCGCAAGCCACCGCCAACCACTTCCAGACCAGCGGCACCAGTCCGGCGAAGGCTGGCACGGTGCAGTGTTGCAGGCTTCGATAGAGACTCACGAACCAAACCGCAGGCACCCAGCGCAGCGGAGATTCAGGCGCGACTGCGACCGAATGCAGAATTCGCGCCCCGTCGAAGCCGTTTGCCAGCAGAACCAGAAACGCGATCAGGGCGGCGGCGCGTACACCCGGCGCCAGAATCCGGTAGATCCGCCGCGAGGTGAGCGCGGCGACCAGCCCCAGGCTGGCAAACACGGCGCAGAACGTGAACACGCTGGCGAGAATCACACAGACGCTATGCACCGCCATGAAGTGCACAAACTCCGGGAAACTGGCGTTCACAGCCGAGGCGACGATGACCGGAAACAGCAGCAGAGAGACCGCGTTCACAACCACCGCCACTACCAGCACAGCGATGACGGTGGCCGTGGCGTTGGCCAGCAGGATGGTGCGCCGGGTGAGTGGCAATGGCACCAGGTTCAGGTAGTCCTGCGCATCGGGCAGGATACGCTCCCAACGCAACACGGTCACAATACCGGTGACGGCCATCGCCACCGCGAGAAACATAAACTCGTCGGACGCCAAGGCGGCGTAGAGATCCTCATATCGCTTGGGCGCGTACCAACGTAGCAGCGACGAATAACGGTCGAACTGCAACATGCACAGGAAGGCCCCCGGCGCCGCTAACAGACCGAGCAACGCGCCCCAGCCAAGCTCGTGATTGGTGTGCGCCAAGCGCGTGAGAAAATGCCCGACCAGGCGCACAAACGGCGTGCGAGTGATCAGCCTAGCGCGACGTCGTAGTGATGGCATGGACAATCTCCCCGGCCACGCTCTCGGTGTCCACCTGCTCGGTCAGTTGCATGAATCCGGCCTCCAGGCCTAGTCCGGAAAAGGCCGACTGGACTTCGCCGATGGTCCCGGCGGCCACCACTTGCCCGCGCTTCAGCACCACCAAGTGCGTGCACAGCCGCTCCATTTGTTCGAGCACCGGAGAGGAAAATAAAATAGCCTTGCCGAGTTTTGACAGTTGCTCAATCACGCCACGCAGCACCATTGCGCTGGTGACGTCCAGCCCGGAAAACGGTTCGTCCAGCACCAGCAATTCCGGATCGTCCAGCAGCGCCGCAATCAGCACTACGCGCTGCCGCATGCCCTTTGAATAGGAGCCGATGGGGACATCGCGGCTCGAATAAATGCCGAATTTCTCCAGCAAGGTAGACGCGCGCCGCCGGAACTGCGGTCTCGGCATCGCGCGCAATGTCGCCACCATTTCCAGGTACTCCCAGCCGGTGAGAAACATATAAAGATCCGGCTGCTCGGGCACATAGCCGAGGTGGCGTTTGTAGGTGGCGCCCAATGCCCCAATCCGCTCACCGCGAAACAACACATCGCCGCGCGTGGGCTCCAGAAGGCCGGTGACCATCTTCACCACCGTGCTCTTGCCGGAGCCGTTCGGCCCCAGCAAGCCAAGGACCTCGCCAGCGCCAATTGAGAACCCAACATTCTCAACAGCCGTCGAAGCGCTGTAGCGCTTCATCAGGCCGCGTGTTTCGATCACCGCGAGACATCCGGTGTCCATCGGCCGCCTCCGTTCGCATGAGTAGACACCAGTGCCCCGGCGCCAGTTCCGGGCTGCGGCGCGTTCATGTAGACTGGTGCGCGGTGCGTCAAAAAGTCAACCTTCTCTACGTCGGCCTCGCGGCCGTCGTCGCGGCCACTTCCGGCCTTCTCTTTGGTTTTGATATCGCCGTGATCAACGGCGCTCTACTGTTGCTGCGCGAGCAGTTCCATCTCGGCGAGGTGCAAACGGAAATCGCCGCCTCCGCACTACTGGCCGGCTGCGTCGTCGGCGCCGCCCTGGGAGGCTATTGGAGCGACCGCGCCGGCCGCCGCCGCGTTCTGATTTATTCGGCAATTTTATTTGCCATTTCATCAATTGGAGCGGCATTACCGAGAAATCTAAGTGAATTTGTCGCCGCACGGCTATGCGGCGGTCTGGCCATTGGCGCGGCGTCGGTGCTGGGGCCGCTCTACATCGCCGAAATTTCACCAGCGCATCTACGTGGACGGCTGGTCTCTCTGAATCAGATGGCCATTGTCACCGGCATTCTATTGGCCTATTTCGTCAATTGGACGCTCGCCTGGACCGGCCCATCGGCATGGCGTTGGATGTTCGCCGTGGCGGCCATCCCCAGCGTGCTGTTCCTTGTCGCGCTCTTCTTCGTACCGGAAAGCCCGCGCTGGCTCACCGAGAAGGGCCGCGAGGAAGAAGCGCTCGACGTTCTCACGCGCGTCTCCGGCTCTGAAGTGGCCGCCGAACAGATGGCCGAAATCCGCTCCTCCATCAGCGCAGAGTCCGGCACGTGGGCCGAACTCTTTCAGCCCGGCTACCGCCGCGCGCTGCTGCTGGCCGTGGCGCTGGCGGTGCTCCAGCAATGGGTGGGCGTGAACAGCGTAATCTTCTACGGCTCGGTAATTCTCAAGGAGCAGGTGGGCAACCACTCCGACTCCGCCGCCATCGGCGCCAACGTCTTCATCGGCCTGATCAATTTTCTGTTCACCATCGTCTCGCTGTGGCTGATCGACCGCGTCGGCCGCCGCCCGTTGCTCATTGCCTCGGCCTCCGGCATGGTGGTGGCGCACCTGGGGTTGGCCTGGGCCTTCCACACCACGCCCGTACCGGGCATGTTCGTGGTTGCGATGATGATCCTCTGCGTTGCCAGCTTCGGCATCGGCCTGGGGACGGGCGTCTGGGTGGTGCTTTCCGAAATTTTCCCGACACGCGTGAGGGGATTGGCTATGTCTATCGCAACGCTGTCGCTGTGGGCTGCCTGTGTCGTACTGACGTTCACTTACCTCTCCATTTCTTCGGCCTTGGGCCCGTCAGGTGCGTTTCTGATTTACGCCTGCATGTGCGTCATCACGATTGTTGTCGTCATATGCTGGACGCCGGAAACCAAGGGCCGCACACTTGAGCAGATTGAGCGTATGTGGCGGAGCTAGAATAGGAATTCATGCAGGCACCGGATTCGGCGCGAGTCTTTTTTGAACGGCAGACGGCTCGTCTGCGGCAACAACTGAAGAAGAAGCGGATTGTCTTCCCCGAGGGTGAGGATCCGCGGGTCATTGCCGCGGCTTCGCGGCTGTGCACCGAGGAGCTGGCCATCCCCATTTTGATGGGCCGGCCCAAGGGCCAGGTGGCCAGTTGCGTGGTCATCGAGCAGCCGGAAAACAATCCGAAGCTGAACGAATACGCGCGCGCGCTGCAGGACCGCCGGCGCTCCCGCGGCATCACGGAAGTGGAAGCGCGCAAGATGGCGCTCGACCCGTTAGTCTTCGCCGGGCTGATGGTGGCTTCCGGCGATGCCGACGGCTTTGTCGGCGGCGCCGCCACCACGACGGCCGCCACATTCCGTGCAGCACACATGACCATCGGCATGCGTCCCGACATTCGCACGGCCTCCGGCGTGATGATCGTCTGCACGCATGCGAATGAATGCGGCGCCGACGGCGTTCTTGCAATGGCCGATCCGGCACTGATCATCGAGCCGACCGCCTCGCAGTTGGCTGACATCGCCATCGCCACAGCCGAAACCACGCGCAGCGTGCTCGGCGTGGAACCGGAAGTAGCGCTGCTCTCTTTCTCCACCAAGGGCTCCGCCAAGCACCCGCTGGCATCCAAGGTGATTGAAGCGCGCCGCATTGTCGAAGCGCGCCGGCCGGACCTGCACATCGACGGCGAGTTGCAGCTCGACGCGGCGATTGTCGACGCCATTGGCCGTTCCAAGGCGCCCGGCTCCACCGTGGCCGGCCGGGCCAACACGCTAATCTACCCCGACGTGGGTAGCGCCAATATCGGCGTCAAGCTGGTGGAACGTTTGGGCGGGGCCATCAATACCGGCCCGCTTTTCCAGGGCTTCCAGAAGCCCGCCAACGATCTTAGCCGCGGTTGCTCGGCCGAGGATATTTACCGACTGGGAGTGCTCACCGCGCTGCAAGCCACCGTCTAGAGACGATGCCGCGCCTCCCGCTGGTCTATCACGACGGTTACGACCTGCACTTCGGCGATCATGTATTCCCCTCGCAGAAGTACCGCCTGATCCGTCACCGTTTGCTCGACAGCGGCATCGCGTGCGCCGGCGATTTTTCCGTGCCACAGCCCGCCACGCGCGAGCAATTGTTGCGCGTACACACCGAAGCCTGGATCCATAAGCTCGAATCCGGCACGCTCACTTATCACGACATTCTGCGCCTAGAAGTGCCCTACTCGCGCCAGATGGTGCGCGCATTCTTCCTTGCCGCGGGCGGATCCGTGCTGGCCGCTCGCCTCGCCCTAGAAAAAGGCATGGCGATGAATGTGGGTGGCGGTTTCCATCACGCTTTTGCCGATCACGGAGAAGGCTTCTGCGCGGTGAACGACGTCGCCGTGGCCGCGCGCACGCTGCTGGACGAAGGCGCCATCCAGCGCGTTCTTATTGTCGATTGCGACGTTCACCACGGAAACGGCACCGCCGCTATCTTTGCCAGCGACGCGAGCGTTTTCACCCTCTCCATCCACCACTTCAACAACTACCCCACGGAGAAGCCGCCTTCCACGGTAGACCTGCATCTGGCCGATGGCATCGGCGATGACGACTACCTGCGCACGCTGCGCGCGCCCTATGAAGCAGCCGTGGCGGGCTTCCACCCGGAGTTGATTCTCTTTGTCGCGGGCGCAGATCCGTATGTCGACGATAAGCTCGGCGGGCTCTCCTTGTCACGCGAAGGGCTCTATCAGCGCGACCGTCTGATATTTGACACGGCTTTCCGCCGGCACGTGCCCGTGGCCGTGATGCTCGCCGGCGGCTACGCCAATAACATCGACGACACGGTGGCGTTGCACACGCAGACGGCGCGCGCCGCGCTTGACAGCGCTAGCGAGTGGGCCCGCCACTGGTAGCGCGCAGCCCAAGTCCGAACAGCGCGACACACAGAAACGTTCCGGCACTCAGCACCATGACTGAGCGCAGCCCCATGGTGCCGGCCAATTGGGCCGCCACCCATGGCAGCACGATGCCTCCGGCCAGGCCCGCCGCAATCACGACCCCAAATGCCACGCCGGAACGCACTCCGTACGCCGAGCCCAGGATGCCGAGCGCCGTCGGATAAAGCCCTGAAAGTGCCCAACCCGCCAACCACACCGCCACGGACGCAACCGCAGCGTTCGGCGCCACGGACGCCACGCCCACCGCCACCGCGGCCAGCAGCGCACACCCCAGCACCACCTTGCGCGCGTCCATCCGACCCAACAGGCGCGCCAGCACCACGCGCGCCAGCATCAGCGAGGCCCAATATCCAGCCAAAAGCCAGGATGCCGCCGCTATGGACACGTGCATCTCGCGCGTCAAGAACAACGCGAGGAATCCACCCAGCACAAACTCCGTGCCGGACTCGAAAAAGTAGAATCCGCAGCCAATCCAGATCAGCTTGTGCCTGAACAGTTCCAGCCACGCACCGCGCGGCGCTGCGTCGCGCGCCTGCGGCACCGGATAGCTCGGCACTAGCGCCACCACGCTAACCAGCGCGCACAGCCCGGCCGCGGCCAGCAACACCGGTCCTGCACCCAGACCCGCCACCAGCGCACCCAGGCCCATCGGCAACAGCAACGCGCCGAAGCCGTAGAAGATGCCCAGCCGGTTCAACGCCGCGCCTTTGGTGGCGGCATCGCCGTGCAAGGCCGCCACCAGCGTGTTCGTGGAGTTGTTCAGCGCCACTCCACCCAGCCCCAGAGCCACCATCGCGGGCAACAGCATCGGGAGACTCGGCGCGCGCACCACCAGCACCAGCCCGGCGGCCACCATCAGCGGCCCGGCCATGAGCGGCGCTCTCATACCGTAGCGATCCATCCAGTGGCCCAGCGCTAGACTTCCGGCCAGCATGGCGCAGTTCATAGTGAGGAACAGCGAGCCGGAGTCCGCCAGATTGAAGCGTAGCCGCTCGGCCAGCGTCGGCAACACGGCGCCCAGCAGCGCCATTGTGATGCCGAAGACGAACATTCCAGCATAGGCCGCGCCGTGCAAGGCAAGCGTCTGGCGCCGGTTCATGGTTTCACGGGTGAACGCTCAAACAGCTTGCGTGTAAACTCGTCGAAGACGCGGAAGTTGTGATCCTTCTCAACGCCCTCCACATTCGGCGAAACAAACGTCGCCAGTTCTACGCCGCGCTTCGCCAGCCGCGCGCCGGTCTCGGCCACCAGTGACATGGCGATGAAAACGCTCGCCATGGTGGAGCCAGCCGCCACCTTTTCGCGACGCCCCACGTCCACCTGCGCGTCTTCCGGCGCCACGCAATTGTCGATGGCAATGTCGGCCACATCGCGCAACAACTTGCCGCTGGAATGCGTCGACACCGAAATCTCCGCATTGGCATGTGAACTCACACTGACCACGGTCAGCCCGCGCGCCTTGGCATACAGCGCCGTCTCAATGCCGGCCGCGTTACGCCCGCCGTGCGAGAAGACGATCATCACATCGCCCTTTTCCATGCCGAAACTTTGCAGGAAATTCTCGATATAGCCTTCGCGCCGCTCCAACCACAGCAACTCGCGCGCGCCGCCGGCGCCCACCACGTTGTGCCACATCAAGCGCGGATCGTACAACGGCACAAAGCCGACGAAGCTGCCGTAGCGCGGGAAGACGTCCATCACCGGAATCACCGAATGGCCGCTGCCGAAAAGAAACGCTCGCTTGTTGTTCGCGAGCGCGTTGGCAATCGCCTCCCCGGCTTTTTCAAGCGACGCGATCTCGCGCTCCTCAATCGCCTTTAGGATCTTGTCAATGCTTTGGTAATACTGGCGTGCAGACATAAGGATCTCCAATCTTGCTGAATGCCATTTTCGCAGCACCAGCCAGGCCCGCGCTTGCGCCCAACTGGCTGATTTCGATGCGCACCCGCCGCGCTGCTATCGGCTGAGCCCAGCGTGCGGCTTCGGCGCGTATGGTGTCCAGCATCAGATCTGCCGCAGCCATGAGCCCGCCGCCAAGCACAACAATTTCAGGGTTCAGCAGGCTGATCAGATTGGCGATGCCCGCTCCCAGCCACGTAGCCGTGTGGCGCAGAGCCTCAACGGCGCGCTCATCGCCACGCCGCGCCGCCTCAACAGCCTCCTCGGCCGTTTTCGCACCCGCGCGCGCCGCCGTCGCCGGACCGGCCGCTTCACCCTCCCAGCACCCGCAGCGCGCATATTCAGGCCGGTAATCGCGAGATAGCGTCATCCACCCAGCCGCGCCGGCAATGCCGTGTGCCCCCTCGATAATCCGCCCGCCGGACACGATGCCTACGCCTATGCCGGTTCCCACCCCAACAAAGACGGCGTCGCCGGAACCTTGCGCCGCACCCAGCCAGCGCTCGCCCGCCACGTAGGCGGTGCGGTCGCTGACAATCGCCACCGGCAGCCCTGTGGCGCGCTCCAGTTCATCACGTAGCGCTACCCACGTGTCGCCCCACAGATTTGGAGCCCAGGCTTCGCCCGTCCGTGGATCGTAGATGCCGGGCACCGCCACGCCGACGGCCACCGCCCCCGGTGCGGCCAGCACCGCTTCAGCTATCCATTCCACCGTGCGCGCCGGCGTCTTTTCAGCCGGGCGCTGCAAGCGCCCGCTCATCAAGCCTGTCGCGCCGACCGTCGCCACAGCCGTCTTTGTGCCGCCCGCGTCCACTGCCAGAACTTCGCTCATAGAAGGAACTGGTGCCCTCATGATCATCCGCCGGTGGACGCCGGTTGCGCAAATGCTATTCGTGGATCAGCAGAAAGCCGGACTCGACATACCCTTCGGCGATGCGGTTCCACATCACGCGTGCCCGGCCCTTGGCCGTCGCATGTTCGAAACCCAGCTCCTGGCCCGAGCAGAGCGCCTGTTCGGTGTGCTGTGCCCTGAAGCCGCCGGCACTGACGTCCAACAACTCACCGGCCACAGTGGTGCCATCCTCCAGCAGCAAGTTGACCGGGCCCGACTTCGACCACCGCGGCTCACGCCGTCTTTCCGTGCAAGAGGCGGCCATCACTCCAACTCCCATCCCTCGCGCCGTCTTGCGGCGCGGCCAGTTGATACTGCTTCAGCTTGCGGCATAACGTGCGGCGAGATATGCCCAGCCGGCTTGCCGCGTGCTGGCGGTGCCAGTTGGTTTCGTCGAGCACACGCAGAATCTCGGCGCGTTCCAGTTCCTCCAGACTGCCGTCAACCCGCGCCCCGCGCCCACTCAGCGCCACGGGAGCCATCGGCAATCCCAACTCGTCGCAACCGATCCGGCCGTCGCGGGCAAATACCGCCGCACGCGACATCACGTTCTTGAGCTCCCTCACGTTGCCCGGCCAGGCGTGCCGTTCAAGCATTCCGGCAGCGTCCGGCGTAAGACTCAGTACCCCGGATTGGCGCGAAAGGAAGAACTCGGCCAGCGGTACAATGTCATCGCGGCGCTCACGCAGAGGTGGCACGCGCAACGTCAACTGGTTCAGCCGGTGGTACAAATCAGCGCGGAATCGGCCCTGCCGGACGGCCTCTTCCAGATCTGAGTTCGTGGCTGCCAGCACGCGCACATCCACCATCACTTTCCGTGTTCCACCCAGGCGGTAGTAGGACGCGCCGTCCAGCACGCGCAGCAGCTTGGCTTGCATCCGCGGCTCCAGCTCACCCACTTCATCCAGAAACAGAGTCCCGCCATGGGCCAGTTCAAAAAGGCCGGGCTTAGCGGTATCGGCGCCGCTGAAGGCCCCGCGTTCGTGACCGAACAGTTCGCTCTCAATCAGGTTCTCAGGCAGCGCGGCGCAACTAATATCCACCCACGGGCGGCCGTGCCGGGGCGACAACTCGTGCAGGGCACGCGCCACCACCTCTTTGCCCACGCCGCTTTCTCCGAGAACCAGGACCGAAACCGGAGAGCGCGCAATCAACGTGATCTGCTCGAACAGAGCCCGCATAGTGTGGCTGGCCACCACTACGGGCAGGCCGAGAAACTCGTATTGTGCACACGGATGCACGGACATTGGAATGAATTGCTGTTCTCATTGTGGCGATCCCCGACGAACATTACGACGTGCAGATGCTCCGAGATTGGCCCAGCGTTTTCCCTTAGCTTCTCTAAGGTTAATGTTTCACCGCAGACCCGCCGATGATAGGGCAAATGGAGAGCAGTGTCGTATGCAAGACGTACCAACGCCTTGTGGTTGTGATCGGCGTCGCCATTCTGCTGCCGCAGTTGGCCGCCTGGCGCAGCGACGATGTTGTGCAATACCTTGCCTATTTGCTGCTGGCCTTGCTGGCCTCGGCACTGCAGGTTGGCTACCACGCTGACCAGGGTCTGGTCCCGCTCAGCACGGTCTTTGTTCTTATCAGTTTGAAGACGCTCTCCGCGCCCGAAACATTTCTACTGGCGGCCGCCTGCGCCGTCGCGCAGGTCTGGGGCACAAGCCGTGGCCAGCCGGGCTGGCGAAGAACGGCGATTTTCGAGTCAGCCAGCGTCACCATCGCCGTGGGCCTAGCCGAAATTGCCGCTCGTGGCACGCCGCTCAACACCCACCATGAGCTGAAGGATGCGGTCCAATGCATCCTGGCCGGCACCACGTACTTCGTCGGAATCTCGTTCCCGCGCGCCACGCGCGACGCTCTCGATAGCGCTTGCCGCATCGGACGCGTCTGGAAAGAGTCTTACCTTTGGATGCTGCCGTACTTTATCGCCGGCAGTTTACTGGCGAGCTTGTTTGCCGTAGCCAAGACCGAAATCGGCTGGCAATTGCCGGTGCTGGTAATGCCCGTCGTCTATCTGGTCTGGCGCGCCTACCACCTCTACATGGAACGGCTTGAAGACGGGCTGCGTCACGCCGAGGAGATGGCGGCCCTGCATCTGCGCACCATTGAAGCGCTGGCGCTGGCCATCGATGCCAAAGACGAAACGACACATGCCCACTTGCAGCGCGTCCAGATCTACGCCCTCGAAATAGGACGCGAAATCGGGCTCAATAAGCCTGAACTCGATGCCCTGCGCGCCGCCTCGCTGCTGCACGACATTGGCAAGCTGGCCGTGCCGGAGCACATCATCACCAAGCCCGGCCGGCTGACGCCGGAAGAGTTTGAAAAGATGAAGATTCATCCGGTAGTTGGTGCGGAAATTCTGGAACGCGTCCGCTTTCCCTATCCCGTAGCACCTATCGTTCGCTCCCATCACGAACGATGGGATGGCACAGGCTATCCCAACCAGTTGCGTGGTGAAGCCATCCCCATTGGCGCGCGCATTTTGTCTGTCGTGGACTGCTTCGACGCCCTGGCCAGCGACCGTCAGTACCGCCGGGCACTACCTCTCGACAAAGCGATCGGCATCGTCATTCAGGAGACCGGGCACTCGTTCGACCCGCGCGTTGTCGAAATCCTGGCGCGCCGCTATCAGGAACTCGAGGCGATGGCCGTGGAAAAGGCCGGCGAACCGCCCCGGCTACGGCGCGAGATCCGTGTCGAAGGCACCACCGCGCCGGCCGCGGGTTATGAAAAGAGCGGGCCGGAACCGCGCCTGCAAACGGCATCGGCGCCCGGCGAAACCTCAGATTTCCTGGCTCTTATCGCCGCCGCACGCCAGGAGGCACAGACCATCTTTGAACTGGTGCAGAGCCTCGGCAACTCGCTTAGTCTGGACGAGACGCTTTCCGTGCTGAGCGTGCGCCTGAAGCGGATTGTGCCGTTCGATGCCATGGCCGTCTATATCCGGCGTGGTGACGTTTTGGAGCCTGAGCTCGTCGCCGGCGACAACTTCCGGCTCTTTTCTTCCTTGCGCATTCCGATGGGCCAGGGGTTGTCCGGCTGGGTGGCTGAAAACGGCAAACCGATCGTCAACGGCAACCCATCGGTCGAACCTGGCTATCTCAACGACCCGGCCAAGTTCTCTACGCTCAACTCAGCGCTGGCCGTGCCCCTGGCAGGACTGAATGGTGTCATCGGCGTGCTGACTCTTTATCACTCGGACCGGGATGCCTTCACTCGCGACCACCTGCGCGTCCTGCTGGTGGTCAGTTCAAAGCTCTCGCTGTCGATCGAAAACTCCCTGCGCTACCGTCAAGCTGAAACCACCGCCGTCACCGACTACCTCACCGAACTGCCCAACGCGCGCTCTCTCTTCCTCCACCTTGAATCCGAAATCGCACGCTGCCGCCAGAATCAGCAACCCCTTACCGTGGTCGTCTGCGACGTCGACAACTTCAAGTTGGTCAACGACCAATCCGGCCACATTGAGGGGAACCGGCTGCTGAAGATTCTGGCCCAGGCCTACCGCGAGCGTTGTCAAAATAACGAATACGTGGCCCGCATGGGCGGCGATGAATTCGTCCTCGTGATGAGTGGCACTGCTCTCGACGAGGCCACGCTCCGCCAGGAACAGATCCACCGCGCCCTGATCGATGAAGTCAGCATGCGGACCGGACTTGATGTGACGCTTTCGGTCGGCGCAGCCGTCTTTCCGGCCGACGCCACAACCCCTGAGGATCTTCTGGCCGCAGCGGACCGCCTGATGTACAAGGCCAAACAGGCGTCACCCGGACGCTTGCGTGCCCAGCACCACTGGGAGATGATGCAACGCGGCAACGCCGTCCGCTAATGTGCCCGCTGCGCCAGTCTCAGCCGGTAGACCGCCGCGCCGGAGATCAGCGTCAGCGCCGCCGCCATTGAGATTGCCGGCGCGAACTTCAGTCCCACCACCACCAGAATCACACCAGGCACGACGAACAGCAGCGGCACCAGCGGGTAGCAGAAACTCACCACCGGCAACTTCTGCCATTCGGCTCGCCGCCGCAGCCAGAACAGGCTCAGCACCGCCAGCAGCGCGAACAGGTTCAACAGGTAACCGATGTAGGTCATCAGATTACCGAAATTCACCAGTGTCATTAGCATCGCGCACGCGCCCTGCGTCAGAATGGCCGGCACCGGCGTGCGCCAGCGCTCACTCACCCGCGCCGCTACGGGCAGAAACGCGCCGTTTTTGGCCATCGCGTAGTACAGCCGTGGACCGATGGTGACCATCGCATTCACGGTCGACATCAGCGACACAGCCAGCAGCAGACTGAAGGCCCCCGCCACCGCCGGACCGAACAGCGCATGTGCAGCCAGCGATCCCACGGCCAGTACACCTTTCATCTCACTCAGCGGCGCCGCATAGATGAAGATCAGGTTCAGCACCAGGTACAGCGCCGCCACTACAGCCGTGCCGATGGTGAGCGCCAAGGGCAGATTGCGCTCTGGCTTGCGCAACTCCTCGGCCACATAGGTTGCGGCATTCCAGCCCGAATAACCCACGTAAATCCAATACAGGCTCACGACGAACTGGGCCGCAATAGGCATGGCCGGATTGTTTCGGGTGATCGTCTCACCCAGGTTCCCCCAGTGCCCGTTGCCAATGGCCATCCCCAAGCCGATAAACGCGATCAGCACCAGCACCTTGATCGACGTCAGCGTATTCTGAATACGCGCAATGAACTCCACTCCGAACAGGTTCAGGATTGTGAACAGCAGAATCAGTCCAGCGGCCAGAATCTGCGCTCCGCCAAACTGCAAACCAATTTCTCCGCTCTTCCACTCAATCCATGTGGCGCGCGGCTGTACGGACGGGAAAAAATAGCCCAAATAGCTGGAAAATGCCAGCGCGGCGGTCGCGATTGGCGCCGAAAAGCCAGCAAAAAAGCTCACCCAACCGCTCATGAAGCCGAGCGTCGGCCCGTAGGCGCGCGTCAGGTAGACGTACTCACCGCCCGAGGCCGGAAAATTGATACCCAGTTCGGAGTAGCTGAAAGCGCCGGCCAGCGCCACCACGGCGCCCACCAGCCAGATCACCAGCACCAGCTTCGGATCGCCCAGATCGCCGGCCAGAAAGCCGGTGGAGGTAAAGATCCCGGTGCCAATCATGTTGGAGATCACCAGCGCGACGGCACTGTACAGGCCCAGGCGTGGTAGCAGCGTTGGAGAAGAACCCATTGGCTTGAATTGTACTCTGGCGGCGGGTCAGCTTGCCGCGATGGCGGACACCAACGCCTCCGGAGTCGCCTCGGCAGCCTCGGCCGCCACTTCAAAACCTGCCGCGCGCGCCTCAGCCGCCGTTACCGGCCCAATCGCCGCCAGCCTCACCGCGCGCAGCCGTTCGGCCCCCGCAGCATTCAGCAGATGGAGCCATGCTGAACCGCTGGTCAATGTTACCCAGTCCGGCCGCGACGTTCTCCACACCTGCTCCACGCGCTCTTTCAAACCCGCCGGCTCCACGGTGCGGTATGCGGCCACGACGTCCACTCGCGCACCCAGACGGGTGAGCCCTTCGACAATCACTTCACGCGCCCGCTCAGCCCTCACCAGCAGCACTCGACGCCCTTCCATGGCGAGCGGCGCAAACGCCTCTACCACGCCTTCGCCCAACGCCTGATTCGGCACCAGCGCCACATCCAGGCCATGCTCTTTCAACGCCGCCGCCGTCGCCGCGCCAATCGCACACAGCTTGGGCCCGGCCTGTGGAGCCATGCGCCCGAAGAAGTGCACCACGCCATTGGCCGACGTGAATATCGCCCAGTCGTAAGCGCTCCAGTCGGGCCTTTCAAAATCAATTGATTGAAATTCGAGCACCGGCAGCTCCACCACTTCAGCTCCGGCCGCACGTAGCGCCTCGTTCAATCCCCGGGCCTGCGCCGCGGCGCGCGTCACCAGGACCCGTTTTCCGGCCAGCGGCCCCAACAGCGCTCCCGCGCCTGGCGCCAGCACCTCTTCGGCCGCATGCCGGCCCACTGCGGCAGCGTCTTCCAGCGCGCCTTCACATTCAGCTTCAATCAGACGCTTGCCCGCCGGATCGCAGACAATCGCCCGCAAACACAGCCGGCCCGCGCCCACCGTGGCGTGTGCTCCAATCGGCACCTGGCAGCCGCCGCCCAGCGCGCCCAACGTGGCGCGTTCGGCCGTCACGGCCGCGCGTGTCGCCGCATCATCCAACCGTGCGCAGACGTCGCGAGCCTCGCCTTCAGCTCGCGTCTCAATCGCCAACGCTCCCTGCCCCACGGCCGGACACATCCGGTGCGGATCCAGTTGCTCACTGATCCGCTCCGCCCAACCCAGCCGCCGCAATCCCGCAGCCGCCAGCAGGATGGCGTCGAACTGGCCTTCGTCCAACTTGCGCAAGCGCGTGTCCAGATTGCCGCGTACACTTTCCACCCGCAGATCAGGACGCAACCGGCGTAACTGTGCCGTGCGCCGCAGGCTGGACGTGCCCACGCATGCACCGTGCGGCAGATCGTCCAGCTTGTGCCCAACCAGTGCGTCCAGCGCGGACTCGCGCTTCGGATACGCCGCCACCATCAGCCCATCGGGCAGCATTGTGGGCAGGTCCTTCAGGCTATGCACGGCCAAATCGATACGGCCCTCGATCAGTGCCTCCTCAATCTCTTTCGTGAACAGCCCCTTGGCGCCGACGCGCGCCAGTGGCACGTCCGTCATGCGGTCTCCCGTCGTGCGGATGATCTCGATCTCGCTTTCGACGCCCAGTTCTCCAAGCCGCGCCTGCACCCAGCGGGCCTGCCACAGCGCCAGTTGCGAGCCACGGCTGCCGATCCTCAGCATCTACGCCTCCTCCCGCTGCCCGAACATGCGCCGCACCGCGGCCAGCACCTGGTCGCCGTCCGGTTGCACCGCCGCGCGCCGGATTTCGGTGAGCGCGCCGTGCGCCACCTTGTGCAGCAGTCCACGCGTATAGGCCGCCAGCGCCTCTTCCTGCTGCGGAGTCAGCGCACCCATCCGCCCCCGCATCCGCTCCATCTCGGCCCGGCCCAGGTCATCGAGATGCTGCTGCACGCCGACAATCAGCGGAGCTACCTCGCGCACGCGTTGGCGCTCAATCAGCCGCTCAATCTCCTCGTCGATAATCGAGTCGGCCTGCTCGGCCTCGCGCGCCCGCGCCGCGCGGTTCTCCTCAACGGTGCGGCCCAGGTCGTCGATGTCGTACAGATAGACGTTTTCGACCTCGTTCACGGCCGGATCGATATTGCGCGGCACGGCGATATCCACCAGAAACACAGGACGGTTCTGCCGCCGCCGCAACACCTGGCGAACGTCGTCTTTGCCCAGCAGGTAGCCGGGCGCGGCGCTGCTGGTGATCACAATATCCATCTCGTGCAACCGGGCCGTGTAGTTTTCGTAGTCAACGACGGCGCCTTCGACGGCCGCCGCCATCTGCTCGGCGCGCGCCCGCGTCCGGTTGGTCACCAGGATTGTCGTGCACCCGGCGCGTTTCAGATGCCGCGCCGCCAATTCTGACATCTTGCCGGCGCCCACCAGCAGCACGCGTTTCGATTTCAGCTCACCGAAAATCTGTCGCGCCAGTTCAACGGCCGCAAACGCCACGCTCACCGCCGAGCGTCCGATCTCCGTCTCCGACCGCACGCGCTTGGCCACCGTGAAGGCCCGCTCCACCACCATGCCCAGCCAGCCGTTCAGCGCTCCGTGCTCGCGCGCCACAGCGTGCGCGGCCTTTAACTGGCCAAGGATTTGCGGCTCGCCCACCACCATCGAATCCAAGCTCGACGCCACTCGGAACAGGTGCTGGATCGCCTCGCGCTCCTCAAAGCTGTACAGGTACGGCCGTAGCGCCGCGCCGCTGAGTCCGCGCGCGGCGGCCAGCCTCTCCAGCGCCCTTTCGAGCCCCGCGACGCCATCCGGCCCGCTCACCGCCAGTTCCACGCGATTGCAGGTGGACAGCAGCAGTACTTCATCGAGCCCTTCGACACAGCGCAACTCGTCCAGCGTCCCGCCCAGCGCGGCCTCAGGCACGGCCAGACGCTCTCGCACCTCGACAGGAGCGGTCTTGAAACTCAGCCCAGAGAGAACAAGACTCATCTCATTTCTCCAGTAACGGCTGCAAGCCCACGTGCGCTGCCCACGTCAGCGCCGAGCAGCCCAAGGCCGCCAGCGACAGCACCGCTGCCCGCCGGCCTCTCCATCCGGCCGAAACCCTAAGAAACAGCATCACCAGATAAAACGCCCAAGTCAGCAGCGAGACGATAATCTTCGGCTGGCCAATCCAGCGCGTGCCGTATTCGATGCTGGCCCACGTCGAACCCGCCACCACGCCCAGAGTTACCGCCGCAAAACCGGCGCTCATCAACGACGTGATCAGCCCGTCCAGCGTCTCCAGTGGAAGCGCGCGTCCGGCCGATAACAGACGCTCCAGCCTTCCCTGCCCGGCCATGCCGCGGCGCTTCAGCCGGCGCTCCTGCAACAGGTAAAGCAGCGCCGCCGCCGCGCTGAATAACAGCGCCGTGTAGCCCACCAGAATCAACAAGATATGCACCAGCAGCCAAGCGCCGCGCACGCGCAGATCGCTCCACCCGGCCAGCCCCGTCCCCAGCGCGGCAATCAGCGTGAGCAACGCCACCAGCGGGAAGATGCAGATCCGCAGCACGTCCGAATGCGAACGCGCCTCCACCCACAGGTAGCCCCCCGCCACAAATAGCGCGCACAGTGATGCCGTTTCGAAAAAATTGTTGGCGGCCAGTTGCCCTAACGACGCGCTGCGCTCCACCACCGACACAGCGTGCAACACCACGGCCACTTGAAAAGCTTTAGCGGCAATACGCGCAAACCGCTCATTAACACGCCACAACGCCAGCATCGCCTCAAGCAAGGCAAAGCCGTAAAGCGCTGCCGCACACCTCAACCACACTGCATTCATCTCAGGCATAGTGCATCCCAGATCCAGCCTAGGCCCGCCACGCACAAGTATACCGCGCTGGCCATCACACTGAATTTGAAGGGGTAAAGAACCCTCTTCACAATCCGGCAAAACTTTCAGCAGGTCTAAAGGCGCACCCCCCTTACCGCCGATCAAGAGGGTGTGACTGTGCCGCGGCCAATTTCAATTTGCGTTAATAACAGCGGTGTCCCGCCCCGATACGTGTGTGTAGACCGGCGCCCAGGCCAAACGCCCGATTGGCCGGTCGAGTGCACGTTTTTAGGAACCGGGGCCGCATATGCGCCAGCCGGCTCCGGGCAGGAAAGGAGCCCGTCGTGGGCGAGATGATTCGAATGGACAATGCGGTCGAGATGGCGGAGCCCGCCACAAAAGAGAGCCGCCGCTTCACTTTTCCTCGCCGCCCCTCCAATGTGGCATCGCCTTGTGACAGCTCTACTATTTTGCTGGATCCGTCGCGCACCGGCCGTCAGGCCAACTCCCTGGAAACCAGCCTGAAACAACTGGTGGTCGGTCAAGACGAGGCCGTCGCTCAGATTGTCAATATTTATCAGATGCATGTCACCGGCCTTGCCGCGCCACAACGGCCGGTTGGTAATTTTCTCTTCCTTGGCCCGACCGGATCGGGCAAGACACGAATTGTCGAGGCCACTGCCGAATCGCTAATTGGCAGTTCGCGCGCCGTCATCAAAATCGACTGCGCCGAATTTCAGCACAGCCACGAGATCGCCAAACTGATCGGCTCGCCGCCCGGCTACCTGGGCCACCGTGAAACGCATCCTCTGCTTAGCCAGGAAGTGCTCAACCAGTACCACACCGAAAAAATGCGTTTGAGCTTCGTACTGTTCGACGAGATCGAAAAAGCGTCGGACTCGCTCTGGAACCTTTTGCTCGGCATACTCGACAAGGCCACACTGACACTCGGCGACAACCGCAAAGTGGACTTTTCGCACGCCATGATTTTCATGACGTCGAATCTTGGCGCTGCGGAAATCAGCTCAACACTCAACCCGAAGCTGGGCTTCCGCGCCCAAACGGGTGAGCCCGTCCAACTCGACGCCGAAGCCACCGGCAGGCTCAATCGAAGCGGTATCGAAGCCGCGCGGCGCAAATTCACGCCCGAATTCATGAACCGCCTGGACAAGGTGGTGGTCTTCAAACCACTTGGCGAGGAACAGCTTCGCCGCATATTGGACATCGAGCTAAGCCTCGTCCAGCAGCGCATTTTTTGCGCCGCTCCGGAACGGGCCTTTGTCTTCACGGCCACACCAGCGGCCAAGGATATGTTGCTGCGCGAAGGCACTGATCTTAAATACGGCGCACGGCATCTCAAGCGCGCCATTGAGCGCATGCTTGTCCAACCGATGTCGAACCTCATCGCCACCGAGCAGATTCGCGCCGGGGACTTGCTTCGCGTTGATGCTTTTGACGAGCAGAACAATCTCTGCTTCGTACGGGAAGCTGAAGGGCTGCCCATCCACGCCATGGCAGAACTGGCCGACGTGCCCACCCGCAAGTGGATCCGCGCCGCCGCTGCTCCGGCGCCGGAAACGCACAAGGTTCCCGCTGCGCGGTCCTCGCGCCGCGGCTAGCGCCGCGGCTGTAATCTTGGCAGACCGTTTGGCGGCTGCACAATCTGGTAATTGCGTGCACTCCCGGCACAATCTGGCAGCGGCTTCACGCTGTAATAGTCCAGCCCATAACGCCGGCTGCGGTGCAGGCTATCGATGCACGTCTCGCCCGCGTACGGCTCCACTCGCCGCCACAGACCACGCGAAGAGACCGTCTGCTCCAGTGCTGGCGTCACTTGGTATTTCACCCAGCCGAGCCCCGCGCCAGCAGTGATCGCCACAATTGCCACGCTGCCCAACAGATGTCCACGCCGCGCCAGCCAACCCGCCGCCACGGCCACGGCCAGCACTGCCAGCGCCAGGTCCCAACGCAGTTCGCCCATGCTCGCCCGTCTCAACCCATTCAGCAGCGCCTGCGGCAGCACTGAGGCAACGGCCGGCATCAGCGCGGTCAGGGCCGCAGCAAGGCCCAGTTCTCGCCACCCGTAGCGGCTCCGCTCCACGCCCCGCGCCAGCATGACAACCAGTGGCGGCAGCAACGGCAACAGGTATCCGGGCAACTTATTCGTCGAGGCTGAAAAGAACACTAGCCCGAACGCGAACATCGCCAGCGGCGCTCTCAGCCTCCGCTCGCGCCAGACATTTCCATCCAGCGTCGCCAATAACGTTGGCCAGGGGAACAGCCCGCCGACAAGTACCGGAATGTAGAACCACCACGGCTGCACATGCTGTAGACCCGTCGATGCAAAACGCGAAAAATGGTGCCGGATGAAGAATTCGTCGATGAAGGCCCAACCGTGCCGGGCCATCATCGCGACGTACCAAGGTGATACAGCCAGCAGGAAAACCGCCGCCGGTCCGCCCAACTCGCGCCAGCGCCGCCGCGCCAGCCACAGCAAAGGCAACGCCAGCACCAACGGCACCAATCCCTTGGCCAGCACGGCCAGCGCCAGTGCCACCGCCGCACCGTAAAGCGCGCGCCGGGAGTCGAACTCCAACCACCACAGCGCCAACCACAATGCGGCGTTCAGCGAAACGGCCAGAGGCAAGTCCGTCACGCCCACCTGACTGTAGGCGCACCAGCCCGCGGTTGTCGCCAGAATCCATGTTGCCAGCCACGCCACACACTCGCCATATAGGCGGCGCAGCCATGCAAACTGCGCAAGCAGAAAAGCAATGGAAAGCACCGCCACACCCGCGCGCGGCGCCAGATCATCGCCCAACCCGGCCCGGTGGCCCGCCGCCACCAGCCAGTACAGCAAGGGGGGCTTTTCGTACCATGGCTCACCGTTTAGCCGCGGCGTAATCCAGTCACCCGTCGTGGCCATGGCGCGCCCGATTGAAGCGTAGCGCGGCTCATCCGGGCCTAGCAGTCCGACGCCGCCCAGGCCGCTCAGGTACAGCGCCCCCAGGCCCGCCAAGGTCGCTATCAGCACTACCCACGTTCGGCGCTCAAAACCGGCAATAGACACCCACCAGTATAATGGCGGCCATGCGCTGGCTTCCCGTTTTGTCATTCGTTGTGATGCTCGCCCCGGCCGAGGTCCGTCAATGCGCCTGTGACCCGGCCAAGCCCGAAACGATGAAGGTCCGTGAATGTAGCCTCTGTGTTGAGGCCGAACGGCAGCCTTCCGGTGTCGAATTCTTTGTGCTCAAGGATGCCAACCCGCGTAAGCCTAACCGCTGGCTGGTGCTGCCGCGTTCACACGGCGCTGGCGGCCACCACTTGTACGAACTTGACGCCGCCACACGCCTGCGCCTCTGGCGCAAAGTCGTCGCCACCGCACATGAGAAGTTCGGCGATGGCTGGGGCGCGGCTTACAACGGCAGCCGTGTCCGCACACAATGCCACTTGCACGTGCACGTCGGCCGCTTCATTCGCGCCGCCGAAAACTCGCACTTCGTCTTCGTGCGCCGCCTGGAAGATCTGCCGGCGCCACGTGAGGGCGGCATCTGGATTCATCCCGTCGCTGGGGGCTATCACGCCCACATCGGCGAACAGACGGTGGAAACCGTGCTGGTCCGTTGACTGGCAATGATACGCTGAGATCGGGGACCTTGATACGACATGCGGATACTGGTAATCGAAGACGAGGAACGGATTGCCGATTTCGTGAAGCGCGGCCTGGAGAGCGCCGGCTATGCCGTCGACTTGGCCGTGGACGGCCAGGGCGGGCTCGACCGTATGCACGCCGTCGATTACGACCTCGTCATTCTGGATCTGATGCTGCCCGACATGGACGGCATCTCAGTGCTTGAGAAGGCGCGCAACCGGAAGGTCTGCCCGCCAGTGCTCATTCTGAGCGCTCGCGGCGGGGTGGACGACCGGGTGAAGGGACTCGAACTCGGCGCTGACGACTACATGGTTAAGCCCTTCGCCTTCGTCGAGTTACTTGCGCGTGTGCGCGCCCTGATCCGCCGCGGCCAGCCTACGGCTGAACGGCTGATTATCGGCGACCTCACGCTCGACTGTATCCGCCGCAAGGTGAGCCGCGCCGGCGAGCCCATTGACCTCGCGCCGAAGGAGTTCTCCATTCTCGAGTACCTGATGCGCAATCGGGGCCGCCCGCTGAGCCGCACGATGATCGTCGAGCATGTCTGGGACATGGAGTACGATGGCCTGACGAACATCGTCGACGTATACATCCGCCATCTGCGCAGCAAGATTGACGATCGCTTCCCGGTGAAGATGATCCACACCGTGCGCGGCATTGGTTACATGCTGGAGACCAACCCGAAGCCAGCTGAAACAAACGAAAAGCCGACTCCGGCCTGAACCCATGCCGGACGCCCGTCCCCGCCTTGGTTACTTGCAGCGCACCGCGCGCGGTCTGCGCATGCGGCTGACCATCAGCTATGTTGTTCTCTTCTCGCTAATCCTCATCAGCATCGGGATGATCTTCCGCCAGGCGCTGATGGTGATCCTAAACCAGCAGAGTGAACGCGTACTGGAAGGTGAATGGACGGCACTGCACGGCTTCTTGCGCCTGCAACGCGGCGAACTCGTCTGGGCCTACAATCCGGAGGACCCCGATGAAAGCTATACCGTCGAGCGCCTGCGCCGCATCCTGCTATTGACGACGCCCGACGGCGAAATCATCGAAGTATCAAACGGCTATGCCGCGCTTGGGTTGGAGACGCGCGACACCATCCACCGCGTGATGAACTCGCGCAGCCCGGTCATTGTCACGCGCACCGACACACACGGCGCATCATACATGGTTCGCATGGGCCTGTTCCGGGACGAAAGCCGCTCCTACTTTGTCGCCGTCGGACTGCCTACTGAAAACACGATGCGTGTGCCGGACCGCCTCATCGGGGTGTATTTCCTGATGCTGCCCATCATGCTGTTGGCGGTCGGCGTGCTCGGCTGGTATGCGGCCGGTCAGGCGCTGCACCCGTTGCTTGCTGTCGTTGCCACCGCGAAGAGTGTCTCCGCCGGCAACCTCAGCTTGCGAATCCCGCCACGCGGCTGCGACGACGAGATCGAAGCCCTGATCGACACTTTCAACGGCATGATGGAGCGCCTGGAGGCCAACTTCGAGCAGATGCGCCGCTTCACCGTCGACGCTTCCCACGAGCTCCGCACACCACTTACGGCCATCCGTGGCCAGCTTGAAGTGGCGCTGATGACGGCGCGCACGCCCGAACAGTTCCGCGTCGCCGTTGAAAATACGCTCCAGGACGTCGAACGCATGGGCCGCATCGTCAAATCGCTGCTCGACCTGGCGCGCGCCGAGTCTGGCCAGGTGGACCTCCATCGCGCCGAAGTTCAGTTGTCCGCGCTGGTAGAACAGATTGCCGCTCAATTCGCCATCGTGGCTGAGGAAAAGCAAATTCAGATCCAGGTCGTGACACCGCCAGAGTGTTCGGCCAACGTCGATCGCACACAATTCGAACGCCTGTTGTCAAACCTACTCTCCAACGCCGTGCAATACACGCAGCCCCAGGGAGAGGTGCGCGTCGAACTGAAGCAGGCCAACGGTCAGATCCAGCTAGTGGTTAGCGACAACGGCCCCGGCATAGCAGCCATCCATCTACCGCGAATTTTCGAACGTTTTTACCGCGTTCGCGAGGGCGATCGCAGCACCGATAAGGGCCTCGGCCTCGGTCTGGCTTTCGCCGCCTGGATTGTCAAGGCACACGGCGGCGAGATCGACGTTAAAAGCGAACCGGGCCGCGGCACAACCTTCTATATCCGCTTGCCGGCTGCGGCTCCAGAGCCTGCGTCTACAGCTCCTGCGGCGTAACCTAACTGCGCCAGCAGAGCCGCGATTTCAGCACTCCGAATCGGCTTGCTTAAGAAACCGTCCATGCCGGCATCGCGGCATGCGGCAGAGGATTCGCCAAGCACACTGGCCGTTAACGCGAAAACTGGCGCTCGCAGGCCATGCTGCCTCAACATGCGCGTCGCTTCCAGCCCGTCCAACTCGGGCATATGAATATCCATCAGAATTATGTCGAATGGCGCCGCGCTGGCCACCGCCACAGCCTCCCGCCCATTCGCCACTACTGTCACCGTGCAGCCGAGCTTTTCCAACAGCCGCCGGCCAATATGTTGGTTCAAAGCGTTGTCTTCGGCCAGCAGCACCCGCATGCCGGTCAGTTCCGGCGGCGCTGTGGTGGCAGGAATCGATGTCCCGGCCTGTTCTCCGCTGCCGGCCCGCCGCACAGGCAAATCGACGATAAACTCGCTGCCTTGACCAAGTTCGGATTTCACCTGGATCCGCCCACCCATCCGCTCCACCAGACGGCGCGAAATCGCAAGTCCAAGCCCGGTGCCGCCGAAACGCCGCGTCACGCTTGCGTCGGCCTGGCTGAACTCTTCAAATAGCGTCTCCATCCGTTCCGGTGCGATGCCCACACCCGTGTCCTGCACACTAATCGCGACGCGCTCAGCGCCGGACCTGCTCAGCGTCATCCGTACACAGCCAGAAGCCGTGAACTTGATGGCATTGCCCACCAGGTTCAGTAAAACCTGCCGTAGTCGCGTCGGATCGCCCATAATCTCGCCACAGAACCCGGCTTCGCCCTGAAACGTCAGGCACAAACCCTTCTTAATGGCGATCGGCCGCATCACCCGCGCCACTTGATCCAGCAGTTTGGGCAGTTCGAAGGCGACCTTTTCCAGCTCCAGCCGCCCAGCATCGATCTTCGAGAAGTCCAGAACATCGTTGATCGTTGCCGTCAGGCACTCGGCCGATTCCCGGACCATGCCCATCAACTCGCGCTGCTCGGCGTTCAGTGGTGTATCAAGCAGCAGCTCTATCGCGCCCACCACCGCACTCATCGGTGTGCGGATTTCGTGACTCATGGTCGCCAGAAAGCGCGATTTGGCGAGTGTCGCAGCCTCAGCCGCCTGACGGGCCTCGTAAAGACGTTCCAGCGTCTGGCGCTCTTCAGTAACGTCATGCAAAGTGATGACCCGGCCGAAACAGAAGTCGCCACGCATTAGTCCAACAGCCGTTACCGAGTAATGACGCTGTGCTTCACCCTCGCCCAGTGTCACGCTGCCCGTAGCGCTCTCCGTGCCCTGGCAGTACTTCACCAGGTCCGCGTCTTCAGCGAGCGCCTCTCCAGCCGGACGCCTCACCCAACGCCTTTCCCGCCCACCTAACATCGCCATGGCAGCAGGGTTCACCTCCGCCACGCGTTGATCCTGGTCCAGCACAATCACTCCATCCGCCATGCTCTCCACAACCGACCGCATCGCAACCGGTACGATCCCTTGAAAGCGGTAGCGGAACACCACCAGGAACATACACAACCCGGTCACGCTGAATGCATACGGCGTGATGTCGAGATATCGGATCGGGAACAAGCCATACTGATACAGCACGGTCGCGATGTATGGCAACGTCATCGCGGCAATCATCATCAGAGTCTGACGGCGCTTCAACGCCTGGGACGAAAGGTGGCGCAACAACACTACCAGGCCGGTGCAGATCACCACGTGGGAGTACAACATGAAGCCCCAGAAGCCCAGCCCATACTCCCTGCCCATGATCGGCCGCACGCCCGTATTATCAATCCAGATCCGTTTCCAATAGAGGTGATGCCAGGCATCTGTCCAATGCATCAGCACCACCAATACCGGCACTACAAATAACAGCGCCACGCCGCGTTTGCTCACCGGCCGGCCGACATGCCGCATCACCATCAACAGCCAGCACACCGACACACTGGCATAGCCAGGACACTGCACATGTTGCCAGAATACGTGCCACGCCAGCGTCGTCGAGCGCTCCTCCAACGCCGCGGTTACACAGATGTGGCTGATTGAGACAAGCGCGGCAAACAACACCCACGCCCCGGGCGCTGATCTGCGTAGCCAGACGAATACGGCTAGCACCGCAACCAACAGGCCGCTAGCCAACGACAATGTCCAGAAAGGAGTCGGCGGTATTTCCATCACGGGCAACAAAGTCAACTGCGGCACACGAGTCCGCTAAATCGACCTCATTGTCTTATCGGCCGAAACAGCCCACGCCGTTACACCGCCGGCTCCATCTGTGCTTCTTCAGGCCGGCACAATGGCCATGACGATATCCATCACGAAGTGGTCGCGCTCCGGTGCACTCCCCAGTTCCGGGTAGTAGACCTCCATCGGCGGAGCCTCGGCCGGCACAAAGCCGGACTGCGGTAGCCATACGCCGCAAAACTCCGCGTACGCAGCCTGGATCCCTTTCCCCGGACCCGTGTAGCGCACCTTGGCCACGCGCCGCGCGGGAATCTCCACTACGCCCACCAGACCGCTTACCTCCACATCGGGGCCAATCTCGATGCAGGCGTCATAACGCAGTTTTGACACATCGGTCACCGACGGCGAATCGTAGCTCAGACCAAACATCAGGCGCCCTCCCATCAGCAGTCCACGCGGCCCGGCCCAGCCGCACAGCGCCGCCCAGGCCTCGCACGCCGATGCATCGTATGGCCCCATCCGCCGCACATAAGCCGCGCGCAGTGCCTGCATTTCTTCAATTTTTACTTCCACTTGGCTCTCCTTCCGTGCGCCGCTCTGCGCGGCCCACATTGGTAGAGCATAGCGATCCAGATGCGGCAACTCTTCTCCCGCCTTGCGCTTCGCTTTGCGATCCTTGCGCCATGCCGAAGCGCTCATCCCGAAGCGCTCGTGAAAAGCCCGCGCAAACACCGCTGGAGACGAAAACCCATGATTCAGCGCCACATCCGTCACGCTGCGGTCCGGCGCCAGTTCCAACTCCGCCGCGGCGGACTCCAGTCTCACCCGGCGGATGAACGCCGCCACCGGCTCGCCCACCAGAGCCGTGAAGATGCGATGGAAATGGTACGGAGAAAATGCGGCCTCGCGGGCCAGTGTTTCGAGCGAAATATCCTCATCCGGATGCGCGTGGATGTAGTCCATCGCGCGGTGGATGCGGCGTTCGTAGTTGGCGCGGAATCTCGCCTCGTCGTTCGTCAAGCTCCCGATTCTCTCTCGGAGCCGCAACGCACGTCAACAGCCGCGTGCAATCAGCCCGAGCAGCGTGCCCAGCGCCGCTCCAGCTACCACATCACTCAGAAAGTGCATTCCCAAAAGCACGCGCGACACAGCCACCGACAACGCGCAGATCCAGAGCCCTGGCCCCGCGCCCGGAAAGCGCGCCACCACTGGCACCACTACCGCGAATGCCGTCAGCGTGTGGCCCGACGGGAAACTGAACTGGTCCGGCGGCAACAGCTTGGCCCAACAGTGGGGCTCAATCGCGCACGGACGCCGGCGTTTCGCCACACGCTTCAACCACAGAAACACTACAATGCCAGCCGCTGCCGCCAGTGCCGCCTGCCGCACAGCCACAAGACCCTCTGCGCCACCTACGGCCACCAGCGTCGCACCCAATGCGTACCACAGCCAGCCGTCTCCTCCCCGCGTAGCGCAGAGGGTCCACAGACGCACCCAGCGTGGTGCGCGCCACCCGTTCACGGCGTGCATCACCCGGAGGTCTTTCGTTTCTATGAATTCAAGTACGCTTCTCGCGTTGGCGAGCATGTTTCCATGCTCAAGGAGACACGTCACAATCGCGTGAAAACGCTGTGAATTCTCTACCGCAGCTTCAGTTCGATGCCTGCCGCCTGCAAGCCGTCCGCACTGGCCGTCAGCCTTGCCATGCCACGGCCCGTACCGCGCACAATCACCAGCGCCAGCCCGTTGAACGCCTTCCGTTTTTCCGACTGGAACGGCTCAAACGTCGCCGCGTTACCGTTGTCCACGGCCGCGATCTTCGCGGCGCCGTCCAACTTGAACTCAATCTGATTGTCGGCCGCGGGGCATAGGTTCCCGTCCGCGTCTTCCACGCGCACGGTGACATAGCTTAAATCCTCGCCGTCGCCCGCAATCACAGCCCGGTCCGCCATCAAACGCAGCCGCGCCGGCGCGCTCGCCGTTTTGCGCTCGTCACTTGCCACCACCCGGCCACCTTTGTAAGCCACGGCCTTGATCGATCCCGGCTGGTACTCCACTTCCCACAGTAGACGGTACTTGGTCTTGTACTCGCCGCCCGGTGCAACGCTCTTCACGGCCGGCAGCAGCACCGGCTCCGCGCCCCGCTGTTTGCGTCCCAGGCCTTTGCCGTTAACAATCAGCTCCACTTCATCGGCGTTCGTGTACACCATCACCGGAATCTTCGCGCCCTCATGCCCGGCCCAATTCCAATGTGGCAGCACATGCACCATCGGCTTCGCCGTCCACTGGCTCTGGTAGAGGTAATAGCGATCTTTCGGGAACCCCGCTAAGTCGACAATGCCGAAGTATGAGCTGCGCACCGGCCAGTCGTTCACATCCTTCTTTTGTGTGTCCCAGAACGGCGTCGGCTCGCCTAAATAATCAAAGCCGGTCCAGACAAATTCTCCGATAACCCGTTGATATTTATCCTGAGACGCGAACTCCGCGTCCGGCAAATATGCCCACTCCGGACTGTAATAGTCGTAGCTGGTCACCTGCTTACCGTCGAGTGTCCAGTCCAGCGGGAAGTGATAGACGCCCCGCGAGCTCACCGTCGACGCCGTCTCCGAGCCCATCACCAGCCGGCCTGGATGCTCCGCGAGGAATCCCTCGTACAACCACGGTTTGTAGTTGAAGCCCGGCACGTCCACCTTCGCCGCAAGCCCGTTCTTTACGGCGTTTAGCGCCTTGTCGAACGCCGACGTCACCGGCCGCGTCGGATCCTCTTCATGGAACCAGCGCGTCAGCCGCGCGGCAATCTCCGCACCCGTCGCGCTGTTCTGTTCCGGCACTTCGTTGCCGATGCTCCACAGGATGACGCTTGGATGGTTTCTGTCGCGCCGCGCCAGATCGCGCAGGTCCCGCTCGCTCCATTCGGCAAAATACTTGTGATAATCGTTCTCTACTTTTTTCTGTAGCCAGACATCGAACGCCTCGTCCATCACCAGAAATCCCATACGGTCGCACGCCTCCAACAGCTCCGGCGACGGCGGATTGTGGCTCGTCCGGATCGCATTCGCGCCCATCGCTTTCAGAATCTCCAGTTGACGCTCGGTAGCGCGCCGGTTCACCGCCGCACCCAACGCGCCCAGATCGTGGTGATTGCAGAGGCCCTTCAGTTTTGTCACATGGCCGTTCAGCAGGAAGCCGCGCGTCTTGTCGAACTCAATCGTACGGACGCCGAAACACGTCTCATAACGGTCCACCACTGCCTCACCACGCAGCACCTCGGTCAACAGCGTGTACAGAACCGGATGCTCCGTGCTCCATAGCCGCGCATTCTTCACGCTCACCAACCCCGACACAGTCTTCATCCCGTTCGCCGGCAGTTCCACCGGGTCGGCCCGCGTCGCCACCACTTGGCCCGCCGCGTCCTTCACGCTCTGCCGGACTTCCACGCGCTCAGCACGCTCTAGACGGTTCCGCAGATCGGTTCGGATATCGACGCCCGCCGTCCCGTCCGCCGCCACCTTGGTGGTCACATACGTGCCCCAGCGCGCCACGTGCACCGGCCCCGTCGTCTCCAGCCAGACGTTGCGATAGATACCCGCACCCGTGTACCAGCGCGACGCGTGCTCTTCCGGAGCGGCCCGCACCACTAGAACATTTTCGCCCCCGTCTGTTTTCAGGTATGGCGTCAGCTCCACGTTGAATCCGATGTAGCCATACGGCCGGTGGCCCACTTCGTGGCCGTTCAGCCAGACACGCCCGTTCGACATCACGCCGTCGAACTCCATTGTGTATTGCTTGCCCGGCGCCACGGCCAGCTTGAAGTGTTTGCGATACCAGCCTGCGCCAGCAATCGGCAGCGCGCCGGTATGCGGATTCTCTTTCTCCGAGAAAGGCCCTTCAATCGCCCAGTCGTGCGGCAGCTTCACGCGCCGCCACCCCGTATCGTCAAACGCAGCCTTTTCGGCGCCGGCCATTTCACCGCGTGCAAACAGCCAACCCTCGTTAAAGCTCACGCGCCGCGCCTCGGCGCCCCACACCACGCCGGCGGCCGCCAGCAGCAACAGACAACTTCGCGTCATGATCCCTGCTCCTATTCCACTGTCACGCTCTTGGCCAAGTTACGCGGTTGGTCCACATCGCAGCCACGCCGGATGGCAATGTGATACGCCAGCAGTTGCAGCGGCACCACCTCGACAATCGGCAACAGCAGTTCGCGCGTCGCGGGCACCGTCAGGATGTAGTCTGCCGCCGCGGCCCGCTCCTCGCTGCCCTCCGTCACCACAGCCACCACCTTGCCGCCGCGCGCCTTCACTTCCTGAATGTTGGCAAGCGTCTTTTCGAGCCGCGCCATGCTCGCCTCGTCCTCGGCATCCGACGTGGCCAACACCACCGTCGGCAGTCCCTCGTCAATCAGCGCGTTGGGCCCGTGCTTCATCTCACCCGCCGGGTAACCTTCAGCGTGAATATACGAAATCTCTTTTAACTTCAGCGCGCCTTCCAGCGCAATTGGATAGTGAATTCCCCGCCCCAGATATAAGAAATCATCGGCCTTGAATAGCTCGCCCACCAGATCCTCATAGCGCCGCTCCTCACCCAGCACCTGTTCGAGTAGCGACGGAATGCGCAGCAGCTCACGTCCGTGACGGCGGCTCTCTTCGGCGCTCAGCCTCCCGCGCGCCTGCCCCAGATGCAACGCCAGAATGAACAACGCCGCAAGTTGTGACGTGAAGCCTTTCGTCGACGCAACGCCCATCTCGGGGCCGGCCTGCGTGGACAGCGTCGCATCGGCCTCACGCGCCACCATCGCGCCCTTCACGTTGCAAATGGCCAGCGTGCGGGCGCCCCGCTGCTTGGCTTCGCGTTGCGCCGCCAGCGTGTCCGCCGTCTCGCCAGATTGAGAGATTACCACCGTCAGCGTCTCCGGCCCGACAATCGGGTCACGGTAGCGGAACTCACTGGCGTAGTCCACCTCAACGTTGATCCGCGCCAGGCGTTCAATCATGAACTTCCCCGCCAGCGCCGCGTGCCAGCTGCTGCCGCAGGCCACAATCCGCACAGCTGAAAATTCCGGAAATTCGCGCGCCTCAATTTGCATTTCATCCAGAAACACGCGCCCCGTTTCCACGCCAACACGGCTCACAATCGTATCGCGCACCGCGCGCGGCTGCTCAAAGATTTCTTTGAGCATGAAATGCTTGAAGCCGCACTTTTCGGCGAGTATCGGATCCCAGAGCACGTGCGACACCTGGCGCTTCACGGCCTGCCCTTGAAAATCCATCAACCGCACACCATCGGCGGTCAGCACCGCGATGTCTCCGTCGTGCAGGAAGAAGACATCGCGCGTGTAATTCAATACGGCCGCTACGTCCGATGCCACAAGGTATTCGTTGTCGCCCAGCCCCACCACCACGGGAGGGCCCTTGCGCGCGGCCACAATCTTACCCCGGTCGAGACGCGACACCGCCGCCACGGCAAACACGCCTTCCAGCCGTTCGACGGCCCGCCGCACGGCCTCTTCCAGATTTCCCTGGAAGTACTTCTCAACCAGGTGCGGCACAATTTCGGTGTCGGTCTCAGTAGTAAACGCGTGCCCTTCGGCTTCGAGTTCCTGCTTCAGCTCCAGGTAGTTTTCAATGATGCCGTTGTGGACCACGGCAATGTCGCCGTGCGTGTCCCGGTGCGGATGGGCGTTTTCTTCGGTCGGACGCCCGTGGGTGGCCCATCGCGTGTGGCCAATCCCATAGCTACCCTTCAACGGCGCGAGCCGCACGGCTTCTTCCAGGTTGTGCAAACGCCCTGCCGCGCGCCGCACACCCAGCCGGCCTTCATCATCCACCAGCGCAAGACCGGCCGAATCGTAGCCGCGATACTCCAGCCGCCGCAGTCCTTCCAGAAGAACCGGCAACGGCTTGCGTCCGCCGACGTAGCCGATGATGCCGCACATTTTGTCCTCCGGCGAGCCCGCGCCCGTCGCTTCAGCCGGCGATTTCTACGCGGTACTCTTCAATCACCGGGTTGGACAACACTTCGGCTGCGATGCGGTTCAACTCCGTCGCCGCTTGCTCTCGCGAGATGCCGTCGGCGAGTTCGATCTCGAAGTACTTGCCCTGGCGCACCGCATTGATTTCGGCGTGCCCCAGCGAGTTCAACGCCCGCGCGATGGTCGCGCCTTGCGGATCGAGCACAGTCTTCTTCATCGTCACATATACGAGTGCTTTCATGGCCCTGACTTGAGTGTAGCCCAGCGGCCCATCACTTCGCGTGAAACCTCCGCCACCCTCCGCGCATCTCTACTGATAGAGCAGTAGCGCCTCACGTTTTGGCGCGTCGCTTTTAGAGACGGAACAACCCCAGGTGGCGCAAATTGAAAAAGTGCGCTATAGTCAATATAGAGTTGGCCAGGTTGTCCCTCCTATTAACTCCCTCACGCTAGGGTAATTCCACTTGGAGATAACATTGATCAGAACTATCGCTACACGTGTGTCCCTGCTTTTCGCGCTTTTTGCGCTAACGCTTTCGTCTGTTTTCGCCGCTGACACCAGCGCCGACCTTCGCAAGGAAAGCATTACGCTGCTGCGCGACGTTCAAACTATTGCCGGTACCACGCGCGATCTGGCCGCGCGCCTGGAGAGCTATAACCGCACTCCGACGCAGTTGACCCGCACCTCCCACTCAGAACAGTGGAGCGCCATCAAGGATGAGGTGAATTCCATGCGCCCGGCGCTGGTCCGCCTCTCCGAAATCCGCAGCCAACTGCCCGCCGCCCAGCGTCCGGCAGTCGACCGCATTCTGCGCTCGGCGCAGGTCATCGCCTTTGACACGAATACGGCCATCCAGCTCGAGTCTTCGCTGGACGCCTATCCGGCCCTCAATCCCGAGTACCGCAAGCTTGTGCTCGAAATCTACTCCACCGCCGGCACCATGTACCAGAACGCCGACGCTGGCGCCGATTACCTGCTGGCGCGGGAACGCGCCGTTCGAACCGGCTTCGCCGCCGGCGATAAGTAGTCGTCACCGAATCCAACTATCAGGGCGGCGTGCTTCGGCGCGTCGCCCTTGTGTTTTACCATGAAGGTTTCGGGGAGGCTCTCATCGTTAAAGTCTGCGTGCTCGCCAGTTCCAGCGCGGGCAACTCGACCTTCATCGGCACAGAACATACCCGCATCCTGATCGATGCGGGCCTCAGCCGTAAAGAGATCCTCGCACGCCTCGCCATTATTGGTGAAGACCCCGCGCAGCTCTCTGCAATCTTCATAACCCATGAGCATTCGGATCACGTCTCCGGACTGCCCGTGCTCTGCCGCAGCCTGCATCACAAAGTTCCCGTCTATCTCACCCACCTCACCGCGCCAGCCATCGAGTGGGGAGCCTCACAACCGCCGGTTGAGACGTTTCAGGCCGGCGCCCGTATCGACATCGGCGATCTTTGTGTCCAGTCGTTCACGGTTCCACATGACGCCGCCGATCCGGTCGGCTATGCTGTCGAAGCCGAAGGACTGAAAGTCTCAATTGCCACCGATCTAGGCTATATCCCTGACAACGTCAAATACCACTTGCGCCAGTCGCACCTTTTACTACTTGAGTCGAATCACCACCCCGAATTACTCAAGGTAGGACCATATCCGTGGCACGTCAAGCAACGGATCCTCTCCCGCCGGGGACACTTGTCGAATGAAGCGGCTTGCACCTACATCGCTGAGGAACTTCCGGCCGAGGTTAGGACGCTGCTTCTCGGCCACCTGAGCGAACAGAACAACAACATTTGGGAGACAGAGTTAGGCGCCACACAGGCGCTCGCCGCGCGTGGCCTCCAGGCCCGCCTGGTCGTATTGGAACCACGTCGTCAAAGCGAAGTATTTATATTGTAGGAGACCGGCAATGATCGCACGCTACACCCGCCCGGCAATGGGCAAAATTTGGAGTGAGGACAATAAGTACCAGTGTTGGCTGGAGGTTGAGTTAGCCGCTTCAGAGACACTCGCCGCACAAGGTCAGGTGCCGGCCGAAGCGGCCCGCCTGTTGCGCCAGCATGCCGCTGTCAATGCTACCCGTATCGCCGAGATTGAGTCTGAAGTCCGGCACGATGTCATCGCTTTTACTACCTGCGTAGCTGAATCAATGCGCCAGGCAGGCTGTCCCGAGGCGTCACGCTGGTTGCACTACGGTCTTACTTCTAATGATGTAGTTGATACCGCACAGGCGTTGCAGCTCAGGGCTTCGGCCAGCCTACTCGTTGAGGGTCTTGACCGCTTGATCGCACGCCTGAAGGAACGGGCTTACGAGTTCAAGGACACAGTCGCTATTGGCCGGACCCATGGCGTCCATGCCGAGCCGATCACGTTCGGCCTGAAGCTGGCGCTCTGGTACGACGAGGCGGTACGAGCGCGCCGCCGCCTGGTGGACGCCGCCGAGGACCTCCGCTGTGGCAAGTTGTCCGGCGCCGTCGGTACGCTCGGCCACCTTACCCCTGAAGCGGAGCAGGCCATTTGCGAGCGGCTGGATTTGAAAGTAACGCCGATCGCCAGCCAGGTGATCTCGCGTGACCGCCACGCCGCGTTCGTCTCCGCCATGGCCCTGGTGGCAGCACTCTGCGAGAAATGTGCATTGGAAGTTCGTCATTTGCAGAAGACGGAAGTGCGCGAGGCCGAGGAACCCTTTGCGGAGGGCAAGCAGAAGGGCTCCAGCGCCATGCCGCACAAGCGCAACCCCATTGTCTCCGAGCAGATCTGCGGCCTCGCACGTGTCGTCCGCTCCAACGTCCAGGCCGCCTTCGAGAATGTCGCGCTATGGCACGAACGTGATATCTCACACTCTAGTGTGGAGCGTGTGATCCTGCCCGATTCCTGCATCCTGACCGATTACCTGCTGGCAAAAACCCTTTGGCTGGTGGGCGGCATGCGCGTGAACGTGGATCGCATGCGGCGCAATCTGGAATCCACCAAAGGGTTGGTGTTCTCTGGCCAGGTGCTGCTGGATTTGGCCGCTGCCGGAATGCTGCGCGAACAGGCCTACCGCATTGTCCAGACTGAAGCCATGAAGGCTTGGCAAGAGGAGGGCGACTTCCGGGCAGCCATTGAAGCCCACCCGGAGATCCGGAAGTACCTCAGCCCCGAAAAGATTGCCAGCTCTTTCTCGACGGAACGGCAATTGAAACACGTAGATGATCTATTTCGCCGCGTGTTCGCCTGAAAGCGTTAACAGGACTTATGCAATTAGGGGGGTCAGATCGGCCGCTTTCGGGTTAAACTGACTGCGGTGATCAGTCAAATCGAAAAGCGGCGCAGGAGAACTCCCGCATCGGGTGGCCCGGAGATGGCCCGGGTTCTGCTAGCCGACGACAACCCCACATCCCGGCTTACGCTCCAGACGGTTCTGGAAGCGGGCGGCTATCATGTTGATTCCGCAGCATCAGCCGCCGAAGCTGTTGGCCTGCTGGACCAGTCCGAATATGAATTGGTGATTAGCGATCTTTCCATGGAGTCGCCCAACTCCGGCCTAAAGGTGCTCGCCCACGCCAAGATGAAGACCTACCGGCCGGCGACGGCGTTGGTAACCTCTTGGCGCGGTGGCCCAGCTAAGCTCGGGCACGACAAGGAAATGCTGATCAAGCCGGAAAATTTGCCTGAACTGCTGGGCACCGTCGCGACTCTCATAGGGACGCGTGCGGCGCAGCGGTCCCGGCGCAGCTAAGCCAGCTGCCGCACTACCGCCTCAAATTCATCCAGGGCCCCAGTGAAGAAGTGATCTGCGGCATTGACCCAGTGTATTGACTTGGGCTGCCACAGCCGGTCATAGAGCGCCTCCAACTCGTCGCGCGGACCGAACTCGTCCATGACGGATTGGATGAAGATGCGCGGCTCGGTACAGCGTTCCAGCGCCGAAAACTGCCCATACACTGTCGGGAAGCCCACCAGAATCACTCGCCGGGCGCCGCCGCAGATCTGTGCGGCGATGCGCGAGCCGAAGCTGAAGCCTGCTACCGTGATGGGCAGCCCCGGATAGCGGGACTTCAGCCACTCAAGCGCCGCCAGAGCATCTGCCCGTTCTCCCACGCCATGATTGTAGGCCCCTTCCGACATCGAGACGCCACGGAAATTAAAGCGCAGCGTTACAGCGCCAGCCGAGCGCAGACCACGCGCCAGACGGTGGACCACCTTGTTGTGCATGGTGCCACCGTGCAACGGATGCGGGTGGCACACCAGCGCCACCTCGCGCGGTGGGCCAGGCTCAGGCTCTTCCAGCAGCGCCTCCAGACGCCCGGCCGGACCCGGAATGAACAATGATTCGATACGGCGCGCCATCAGTTGGAACGGTAGTTGGTGAACTGCATGTCGATACCGAAGTCCTTGGCTCTCAGCAGGGTGATGATCTCCTGCAGCGTATCGCGATCCTTGGACGAGACGCGCACCAGGTCACCTTGAATGGAGGACTGGACCTTCTTCTTAGAATCCTTGATCACCTTGACGATTTCGCGCGCCTTCTCGATGGGAATGCCCTGCTGAAGGGTGACTTCCTGCCGCACCGTCGATGAAGCTGCGGGCTGTATGGGCCCGTAAGTGAGCGCTTTGAGCGGAACATGGCGCTTGACGAGCTTCGACTCCAGGATCTCGACCACGGCCTTCAACTGAAAATCACCGGCGCTGGCCAAAATGAGCTTGTTCTCTTTTTCCTGAAGCTCGATGGAGGAGTGTGAGCTCTTCAGATCGTAGCGTTGTCCAATCTCTTTGAGCGCCTGCTGAATGGCGTTCACCACCTCGGGAATCTCCACCTTGGAGACAATGTCAAACGTGTTATCTGGCATGATTCCTAACGCCCCTTACTGTCCCATTCTAGCGTCCCTGCGGAGATGACCAACGCCGGCGCTCTCTCCCCCAAACCGCTGGATGTCCGTGCCAGACGCTTGCCAGGCTTGAACTAAGGCTTCTCGGCTACAAGCAGTAATTCGTTGCGGTATTCCGGAAATTCCCCAAGTAAATCTACTTTCCACTTCGGCCAGTGATTCATCGGATCGTTGAAATACTCGTCGATGAACGTGTCGTAGATCACCTCGTGGAACCGTTTCTCAACTACGCGCAGGCCTGCCGCCTCCAGCATGGTGCACAGATCGAGCATTGAAAAATAACGCACATGACCGCGCCAGGCATGAAAGATCATCGCCGAAGTGTCTTCGACGCGGTCGTGCAGAAACCCGTTCGCCAGGATGTAATTGAGAAACGCATCGAACAGGAAGGCGTTGTCGGTCGTGACCAGGAACCTTCCCGTCGGCTTTAGTGCGCGCGCCACGTCACGCAGCATCGGCATGGGGTGGTAGAGGTGCTCGATCACATGGGAGAGTATGATGGCGTCCACAGAGCCGTCCGGTTCGTTGATCCGATCTGGCAGAGGCACGGCCGGATCGTTTGCCCGCACCATGGGATCGAGATTCAGCATGCCTAACTCAATCCCGCTGCGGCTCAACTCTTCGCGCCATTCGTCAGGAACGCGATCGTTCACGGTATCCACCAGCCGGCCGTCGAAGCCAAGGTAGTGCCGTAGCGCCAGTGAGACCGTGAACGGATGCGCTCCCAGATCGTACAGCACCGACTTGCGCCGCAAGTCCAGATGCTGTTGCGCAGCGCTGATGGTCTGCCAGATGCGGTGCACCTGCGAGATCAGAAAAGTGGGCTCGCGGCGAAAGCGTTTCTCGTCCTCCGGAATCCCGTCGAACGCACGGTGCGGGGTGCGGCGCGCATAGTTGAGGAAATCCTCGGGAGGAGGCTCGAGCCAAGCGAACTCTTCGGCCCGCAATCCAACGGGAGTCTGATCGCGAAAGATGTCATCGAGCGTCGCCGAGCGGAACCGTTCAAAGAAATTCGGCATCGTCAATTTATGATAGAGCACAGCGCTGGCGCATCAGTGTGGAGCAGCCGAAAGGATGCTTGCGGCGGCTGTGGGTTGGCCGACATAGGTCCAGGTGTTGGTGCCACCTCGGTACCACCACAGTTCGTTCGACGATGTCCGGCCGGTAATATAGAACTCGCCAAGGTCGGCCGCCACGGAGAAATCCGCCAGGATACCGCCAGACATTACCCATGGCAGCCAACCGTCCGGCGTGCCCTGAGTGAAGCCACGATACCAGACGACGGAGCCGCTGTCGCGAATCACGACGTAGATGTTGCCGTCGCCTGCCGACATGATCTGCGGATCGCCGGTCATGATCCCGCCGCCGTAATTCCAGCTCAGCCACGTGTTGCCCTGCACGCGCGCCATCCATGTGGAGTTCCAGTTGTCGCGGATGGTCACATACACCACGTTGTCGCGCCCGCATGTAGCTGCTGGGTAACCCTGGATAATGCCGCCTCCAAAGTACCAGCCCTGGAAGCCGCTGCCCGGAATATAGCGCCCACTCCAAAGTGAGTTCCAGCTGTCGCGCCCGATGATGTAGATTGAGCCGTCGGGGCACGCAGTCATCACCGGATCGGTCGTGAAAATGCCAGCCAGAAAGGCCCAGCCGCCGAAGCCCGTCCCGGGCGTGTATGTGGTCAGCCAGTAGCTTTTCCAGGCGTCGCGCGCGGCGATGTAGGCCGTCCCATTGGCTGCCATCGCCATGGCCGGAGTTCCCGCTACCACACCGCCACCATAGATCCAGGAGCCAAAGGACAAGCTCTTGGCCGAAAAATAGATACCCCACAGTGAACCACCTGTATCGAGACCAATGATGAACGTGTCCGACGACGCCGTCTGCGCCACCACCGGCACCGAGCCCAGTGCCCCGCCGGCCGAAATGACTTGCGGCGCCGGATAGCGGGTCAGAATGCGGTAACTTGTGCCCGGGTCGCGAAACGCCGCGGTCGGCAATGCCGCCGGTACCTGAGCCAGGAAGGCCTCACTGCCACCGCTAAAGACGCTCCTTACGGCCGAAACCAGCGTTAGATCGGAAGAGGCCGTTACGCCTGCCAGCACCGCACCACCGGTCGATTCCGGCGCCAACGCATAGGCTGAATCGGCTCCCGATCCGCCTAGATGCGAGGACACAATCAGGACCGCCGCCGTGGCCGAGAACTTGCTGTAAAAGGCGTCAGTCGACCCGCCTGCGCCTTGCAGCGCCCGTGCCTGCGGGAAATCCGCCGATGCCGTTTCTCCCGCAACATGAATGTTGCCGCTCACATCGTAGGCAATCGCGCGGCCAGTATCGGCGCCAGTGCCACCCAGGTAGGTTGAAGCCAGCCACGCCCCACCACTGCTGTTGAGCTTGGTGACAAAGGCATCGGTGGTGCCGCCGCCGTGCGTGCCCTGGTAGGCGTTGGCCGTTGGGAAGTCGGCCGACGTTGTGTTGCCGGTTACGACGGCCTGCCCCGATGAATTGACGGCGATGGACAGGCCCGTTTCCGTACCGTTGCCCCCCAGGTATGTCGAATAGGCAAGCGATGCGCCCCCGGATGCAAACTTGGTGACAAAAGCGTCTTGTGTGCCCTTCAGCGTGGTCTGCACCGCGCCGGCCGTTACCGGGAAGGCCGTGGAACTCGTCGTCCCTACCACGTAAGCGTTACCTGAGGCATCCACCGCCACTCCGTTGGCTGTATCCTCACCAGCGCCGCCCAGATATGTCGCCCAGGAACGTGACGCGCCGGTAGCCCCGTAGATGGCCACAAAAGCGTCAGCACCTGTGCTCTTTGTGGACTGATACGCATGTAGCACCGGAAAATCGGCAGACGTAGTAGAGCCGGAGACATACACCAGTCCGGCGGTGGACACCGCAATTCCCTGCCCGTTGTCATCGCCCGCGCCGCCGAGGAACGTAGAAAACACAAGCGCCGAACCGGAAGCGTTCAGTTTCGCCACGAAGGCCTCGTCGCCGCCGCCCGGGATGGCCTGCACGGCATTCACCATTGGGAAATCCGTCGATGTTGTCGTCCCGGCAAGGTACACTTGGCCGGACGAGTCGACGGCAATACCAGCCACAGTGTCGCTGCCGAGGCCGCCCAAGTAAGTGCAGTAAACAATCGTCGACGTGCTGATATCCACCTTCATGACGAAGATGTCGGACGCCCCGCCAGGTTGCAACGGCTGCACGCCCCCGGACGCAGCCAGATCCGGTGACAGCGTGTTGCCAGCCACATACACATAGCCCGAAGCGTCCACGGCTACGGCCGTAGCGCCGTCGGTTGATGAGCCGCCCACGTACGACGAGAACATCAGAACTGGATCGATCACTAACTCGCGCCGCCGGTCGTACTCGCCCAATTCCAATGCCACCGCGCCGTTGCGGTCCAGCACATAGCCACACCGCACCGTGCGCCGGCGCCCACCGTTCATCTGATAGGCCTCGGGCCGGCGCCACACCGCTTGGCCCGCGCCGCTGCGCGCCACCAACCGGCCCTCAGCGTCTACCAACAGCCGCGCCCGCCCACCCACGGTCCATCGTATGCGCCCCGGATTGGCGCCCGGCCTGACGATAAAATCAAACTCCAGTTCCCCTTCGCGGCCGTAGTAAACAACGTCGATGCCAGGATAAACGGATTGCGCCCGCACTTGCCCGAAGTGAGGCACGCCGGACCGCCAACCCGCGGGGTCCGCGCCAATCAAATAGTGACTGGTCGAGCCGAGCCGGGCTTCGCCCTCCATCCGTGCTTCCGGATTCGGATTAGCCAAGTCCATTCGCAGCCACTCATGCCGGCCGTCGCTGCGGTGATGCACTTCGACCCCACCCGGCCGCAATACATAGGCTGAACCGCCGCGCCGGCAAATAAAATGCGGCGCGGCGGTGCCGGCAGAAACAGGTTCAAACACAAGCCCCGGCAACACTCGCGGCAGGTTGCCCTCCGCGCCCGCGACCAACACAGTCGCCAGCAGAGCCTCTAGCACCGCCACACCTCTCGCGCGCCGCCTTGTCGATCCCGTCTCCACCGCTGTGATAACAGTGCCAGGTCCGAGTCATTTTTCTCAGTTTTTGCGATCAGATATTCGAGTACACTTGAATGTTGGCCAATCATATTCGCCGACCGTAGCTAGCCTGACTGGGACAGGATATTCATGGCCCTTGGAGGACGGGAGCTTTTTCGTTCAATCTACCTGAAATTGGTCTATTTCCCGCTGTTTGGCAAGCGCTGCCCGCCGTCGTTTAGAAGCTGGCGCGGCCTGCCCTGCCGGGAATTGGCCCCCTCTGCTGCGTCATTTTTGCCGCCCCCCGGCCCGCTCCCCGACCTGATCTTTCTGCCAATGGTAGACTGGCACGCTCCCCGCCAGCGTAGCCAGCAATTGGCCCGTGCATTCCGCAATTTGGGCCACCGCTGCATCTACTTAAACCCCCACTTCGGCCGTGAACTGCCACGCCCAGCCTTGCTGGACTCGCGTCCCGTCGTCACCGCGCTGGAGCCCGGCATCGTCGAACTTCACACTCCGTTGCGATTGGAGCCCGTCTTTCATCACCGCGCGCTCTCCGCCACCGAAGGCCAGCATCTGTCAGACGCGGTCGAGCGCACCCTCCGCATCTTCGGCACAACCCAGGCGATCTTCGTAGCCAGCCTGCCAACCTGGGAGCCACTGCTCGAAGCGCTCCGCTCCCGGCGATCCACACAGATCGTCGTCGATTGCCATGATCTGCTGCGCGGCTTCGGCAACTTCGCCCCGGAGTTGATCGAGGCCGAATGGCGGATGCTGGAGCACGCCGACCTCGCCATCTTTTCCTCGGCCTCCCTGCTCGACGAGCACATCGCGCGCCACCCGCAACTTTCCGCACGCGCGCAGCTCGTACGAAACGCTGTTCAGCCGGAGGATTTCGCCGCCGCCGCCGGGCTGCGTTCCCGTGACGGCCGCCCCTTCACAGTCGGCTACACCGGCGCCTGCAGTGATTGGCTCGACTTTGAGTTGTTGCGCGCCGCCGCTCGCCGCCGCCCGGACTGGCGCTTCCGCATCATCGGCCGGCTGGGCGACGGCGTCAGCCCCAACGTCTTTGCCGGGCTGCCCAATCTCGAATACATTCCGCAGATCAGCTACGAACAACTGCCCGGGCATTTGGCCGGATTCGATGCCGCCATCATTCCGTTCCAGCTCACACCGCTGACGCTCGCCACCAATCCGCTGAAGCTCTACGAATATTTTGCATGCGGGTTGCCCGTGGTCAGCACCCGTCTGCCGGAAGTGGAGCGATACGGCAACCTGGTCTACACCGCCACCGGTCATGACGAGTTTCTAGCGCAGTTGGACCGCGCCGCTGCCGAACTCGATCCCACGTTGCGCACTCGACGCCAGCAGGTGGCCGCCAACGAAACCTGGCCCGCCCGCTGCCACCAGATTCTCCATGCCCTCGACCGCCTTCAGCCCACTGCCGCGTTTTCCGCCAACAGCGTTTGACACGCCCCGCCGCGCTCGATACAGTGATCCCTTTCCATGACCTCCGCGCGTCTCTTGTCGATGAGCGCGATTGATCTTACGATCATCGCCATCTACTTTGCTGTCGTCCTCGGCATCGGCTTTTACCTGAAGCGTTTCGCCACCTCTGGTGAGAGCTTCTTCATGGCCGGCCGCGGCATGACGGCTTGGATCGCCGGCCTCGCCTTCATCTCGGCCAACCTCGGCTCTATCGAAACCATGGGCTGGGCCGCCATCAGCTATCAGTACGGCATGCTCGGCGCCCACGCCTACCTGATCGGCGCCATTCCGGCCATCCTTTTTCTGGCCATTGTCATGATGCCGTTTTATTACATCTGCCGGACGCACTCGGTACCGGGCTATCTGAAGCTCCGCTACAACGAGCCCACGCGCCTTGTCGCCGGCATCTCCTTCGCCTTCATGACCATCCTCATGAGCGGTGTGAACATGTTCGCCATGGCCGTGGTGATGAAAGTCATCCTCGGCTGGAACATCCACTTCAGCATCTGGGTCAGTTCGCTCACCGTCGCCATCTACGTCGTCGCCGGCGGACTGCTTTCGGCCATCTTCAACGAGGTGCTTCAGTTCTTCCTCATCTGGCTCGGCTCCGCGCTCATCCCCATCCTCGGTCTCATCGAAGCCGGCGGCTGGACGGCCATGATTGCCCGCATCAACGAACGCAACCCCGGCCAAGACTATGTCCACCTCTGGCGCAACGTCGGTGATTTCGCCGCCAACCCCATGGGCGTCGATTGGATCGGCATCGTCTTCGGCTGGGGCCTGGCCATGAGCTTCGGCTACTGGACCACAGATTTCCTGGTGGTTCAACGCGTGATGGCCGCCAAGGATTTACGCTCGGCGCGCATGGGCACCATCATCGGCGCGTTCCTTAAGATGCTGGTGCCGCTGATTGTGATCATCCCCGGCCTGCTAGGCTTGGCGCTGCTGCCCATGCGTCTGGTGGGCGAGTCCGAGGCCGCCCTCACCGGCGCGCACAGCTTCAACGAAGTGCTGCCGTTGATGATGGCCCGCTACCTGGGTCCTGGCCTGCTGGGCCTGGGCGTCACCAGCTTGATCGCCGGCTTCATGAGCGGTATGGCCGGCAATGTCACCGCCTTCGCCACCGTCTGGACCTACGACATCTACCAGCCGCTGATCCGGCGCTCGGCGCCGGACCGCCATTACGTTCGCATGGGCCGCTGGTGCTCGCTGCTGGGCGTCTTCATCAGCATTGGCACGGCCTATCTGGCCATGCACTTCTCCTCGATCATCGTCTACATGCAGGTGCTGGTGACGTTCTTCATCGTGCCGCTGTTCGGCACCGTCGCGCTGGGCATGTTGTGGAAGCGCACATCGCCAGCCGGCGGTTTCTGTGGCCTGGTCGCCGGCACACTCACATCGGTGTCGCTGTGGTTGTGGGTGAAGTTCGATCCCTCCGCCCTGCGCTACGTCGCCATGTCGCCGCACGCACGCGACATGGCCGAAAACATGTATCGCGCGCTCTGGTCACTGCTGGTTTGCGTGACGGTGACAACCGTGGTGTCGCTCCTCACGCGTCCCAAGCCGGAATCTGAGTTGAAAGACTTGGTCTACGGCCTCACGCCGCTGCCGCCGGAGGCCGCCACGGCCTGGTACCACCGCCCCGCGTTCTGGGCAGCAGTCGTCGCCACGTTATTCCTCGCCGTCGACGTGATCTTCTGGTAGCAGCCGGGTGCGCGTATCGCCGTTATCGCAGCGAATTCAGTAGCGCAACAGCGTCGGACAGCACCTGCCAGCGCTGCTCCTCCCCATGCACGCCGCTTTCGACGCAGACGGGACCGGTATAGCCCAGTTCCTTGAGCGTCGCCATGAATTTAGGGATGTTCACCGAGCCGGCGCCGAGCTTGCGCTCGCAGCCGAGGGCCTGCGGCGCGGCGGGCCAATCTCCGTCCTTGCCATGCACGCTGATCACGTGCGAAGCCAGCAGGCGAAAGGCCGGGATAGGCTCGCCCGAGCCGTAGAGGATCATGTTCGCCGGGTCGAAGTTCACCTTGACGTTAGGCCGCGCCACGTCCCCGAAGAACTTCAGCAACTGTTCAGCCGGTTCCTGACCGGTTTCCAGGCAGTACGTCATGCCGTAGCTGGCGGCATAATCGGCGATGCGCTGCACCATCGCCAGCACATCCTTGTAGTCTGGATCGGAAGCGTCGTGGGGAATGGAGCCGACATGGCAGCCAAAGCTCTTCACCCCGAGCGCCGCGGCAAAGTCGATCACCTCGCGCGTGCGCAGTTCACGCGCCGCGCGCGTTTCGCGCGGTATGAAACCAACCGTTCGCACTACGGTCGGAATATCGGCATAATCTTCACCTGAATAGGCGGCAAATACGGTGAAGATATGAAAATCGGCGTCCGCAAGCGCCTTTTTCCAGGCCGCCGCCCGCTCTGGCGTGAGCTTGACGGTGCCATCGATGGCCAATTGCCCGGACGCCGCGCCGCAACGTTTCAGCGTGGCGACGGTGGCGGCGGCATCGGGCTCCGCCCAGAAAAAGATGCCGACTTCGCGATCCTTCAGAGTTGGCAAGCGAGCGTTTCTCCTTTTCTAGCGCGCGACTGCTCAACCAGCCGCGCCAATTCAACAGCTGCCGACGACGACTCCGGACTACAGCGCTCCGGCCAGCACGCGGCCTGGGCGCACTCGACGAAATACTCGATTTCCGCCTGATAGCCGTCTTTCTCCGACAGCGCAATTTCGTTATCCTGGCCGCGCCCGTAGCAGTGCGGGGGACGGCCTGCGGAGCTGAACTCCATGATGCCGTCCTGGCCGACGACGGTGTATTCCATCGAGAACGGATAGGCGCTCGGCAAGTGCCAGCCGCCGGTGACGGTAACACTCAAACCGGAGGCATAGTTGAGCTGGGCGGTCACGATGTCGATACCCGCCGCAAGTTCTTCGTAGCCGGTAGCCGAAACCGACGCAGGCATTCCGAAGCAAGCCAGCGCCATGTCGATGTCGTGGATCAATAGATCGAAGACGCCGCCGCCGGACTCCTTCTTGTTCGCCATCCAGGGGCTCCAGGCCGGCGCCGAGCAGCGGCGGCGGAACAGCGCGTGGCGGATTTCGCCCAGCTTGCCGGAGTGCACGGCCTCGATCAGAGGGGCATAGGCGGGGAAGAAACGCAGCACATGCGCGCTCATCAGCGTCAGGCCGCGCTCACGGGCGGTTTTGATCATCTCACGGCAATCGTCGCCGTTCAGCCCCATCGGCTTTTCCACCAGCACGTGCTTGCCGGCCCGTAGCGCCGCCAGCGCAATGGGCGCGTGCATCACCGTGGGCAGGCAAAGATCAACGGCGTCCGCCTGGCAGTGCGTAACGCATTCGAGCGCGTCGGCGTACTTCTCGGCCGAACTGAAGTCGACCGCCTCACCGTCGGTGTCGAAATTGCCCTGCACCCCCGAAAGGTCACCGGCAAGCACCTTGGGAATGTTCGAACTGACGGCCGCGATCTCAACGCCGGGGATGCGCCGGTAGGCCTTCAGATGTGTGAGGCCCATGAATCCGAGTCCAACAACGGCTACTCTCATAATCTCGATGTCATCGTAACAAATCGCAAACCTGCGCCAGTGGTGCGATGCTGTTAGTCAGCGATGATCCGCAAGACCCGCCAGCGCGCGGCCATCCGCGAGGTACTTGAATGCGCAGGTTGTCCGTTATCGCCCGAAGAGGTGCTCGCGGCGGCGCAGAAGCACGTGCGCGGCTTGGGCCTGGCAACGATTTACCGCAACATTAGAAGTCTCGTGGACGAGGGTTGGCTGGTGCCCGTCGATCTGCCCGGCCAGCCGGCGCGCTACGAACTGGCCGGCAAGGGCCATCATCACCACTTTTTCTGCCAGCGCTGCGGCGCCCTGTATGAACTGGCCGAGTGCGCCCAAAGCTTCGGCGAGATGCTGCCGCCGGGCTTCGAACTCCGCGGACACGAACTGCTGCTGTTCGGAGTTTGCCCGGCGTGTCAAAGAAAACAGCCGGCCGCGCCATAAGCCGTGTTCAGCGGGCAATGGCAGGCACTTGGGCTCGCCGGGATTCGCCGTCTAGCGGCCGGCGAAGCCCTTCCACAAGGCTTCGACACCAGCCGAGGCGGCGTCGCCTGGATGAATCACCACCCGCCAGACATACGTCAGCTTCTGGCCCTTCTCCAATTTCGTTTGGCGCTCTTCCGCGCTCGCGTCGAAGGCATTCTGCCCGAACGGGTTCAGTGAAAACAGTCCATAGTCGCGGGCATGCCAGTATGACGGGAAGTGAAGGTTGCCGGGATGATCGAAAATCGCGACGCCCAGCTTCTCACCGTCCAGTTCCCCCGAGTAGTCCACCCACGCCGAACGCTTACCCCAGACGTTGACCATCCCCACCTTGCCTTCAGCGTTGACAATCCGCCCGCCACGCCGTTCGGTGAAATTCTCAGCCAGACGAATCGCGAAGGCACCCTCTTTGGTGTCGCCGAACGTCACACCGGTGGCAGCCGTGAGCGTGGTGTGAACATCAATGATCCGCAGCAACGGATCGGAATGGAAGACCATCTGGCGGTCTTCCACCAGCAACAGCTCCCCGTCCGTGGCATGCCATTCAATGGTCGCCGTCAGCGTACCGGACTTGCCCCCGCCGGTCCAGCGCACATCGCGCACAATCTGCTGCCCCATCTTCGGCTTGGTGTAGGACGGATCGTTCTCCCAGAACTTGATGCCGTTGACATCGTCGTAAGTGAACCACATGCCCCGGTGGTGCAGATGGTCGCGGCTTTCGCCAGTTATCATCTCCATCGGGAAACGGCGTGTGACAATCTTGCCCGATGCCGATCGCAGCGGCGCCAGAAACGGTTTTCCGGCATTCTTGCCGGTGTTGAAGGTAGTGAATGGCTTTCCGTTGATGCTCACGGTAGCCGTTGGCGAGTCATATTGAACCTGGGCTGAGAGACAAGCCCAACTTGCAAGGAAAGTAACAATCAGGTTGCGCATGGCAGTGCGGACAGAGTCTATCGCGAGCCACCGCCGTGCGCCAGGGGGTTGCTTAATTCTCTTCGATCCGGCGGACGCTTTCGAGAATTTCGCCCACACTCACCGTGGCCGTGCCCAGTTTGCCCACCGCCACGCCACTGGCGTGATTGGCCAGTTCCGCCGCCTCTTCCGGACACGCGCCGGCGCCGAGGCTCAGCGTGAAAACGGCGATGGCCGTGTCGCCCGCGCCAGACACGTCATAGACTTCGCGTGCGCGTGTCGGCGTATGGTACGGCGCGGTGCCGCGCCGCCGCAACAGCATCCCCTGCTCGCCGAGCGTCACCAGCAACATCTGGGTACCCCAGCTATCGAGCAGCGCCGAGGCCGCTGTCTCGGCCGTCGCGTCCTCCGCCAGGCCGGCCGCCGCGCGGGCCTCTCTCAGATTCGGCTTAACCACCGTCACACCATTCCAATGCAGCGGATTCTTCGGGCTGGGATCAACGCCGACAACCCGGCCCGCCGCCGCACGGCATATCCCCTCGGCTAACTCCGGTGAAAGCAGCCCCTTAGCATAGTCGGATAGTATCACCGCGTCCCACTCGTGCATCCGGGTGCCCAACTCGCCTAGCAGCGCCGCCTGACGCCCCTCGTCCAGCCCCAGACGCGCCTCACGGTCGATCCGCACCACCTGTTGATGCAGGGCAACAACCCTGGTTTTCACAATGGTTGGCCGGCGTCTGTCCACCACTACTGAACTGGCGTCGATGGCCGCCTCTCCGAGCAGATGCTGTAGACGCTGGCCGGCAGCATCGGCTCCAATCACGCCCACCACACTCACGCTCGCCCCCAGTTCGCGTAAGTTACGGGCAACATTGGCGGCTCCGCCTGCGAACGAACTCTCGCCCGTCACCTCCACCACCGGTACGGGCGCCTCTGGCGAGATGCGCGAGACCCGGCCCCAGACAAATTCGTCCAGCATTAGATCCCCGGCCACCAGCACACGCGCCTGATGCGCGCTGGCCAGCAGCAAGCGGGCACGCTCAACACTCAGCATCTATTCCAGTATCCCAGCTTTAGGGCGTAGACCGCTCCGGCGCATCCGTCTTGACGCGGTGCGGCGTCTTCCGGATCAGCGTGCGTGGATCGAGCAGATGCTGCGGCTTGAAATGGTCGCGCGACCACTTACAGCCCGAATCGAATTGGATACCCACAAAGTAGCCAATCTCCCGGAATGCGCAGTACCGCACTTCGCCAGCGTATTCGCCCTTCGGGTAGCTGATCTGAACCACCGTACCGGCCGCAATCTGCACATCCAGTTGTAAACAAACCCCGGACATGGAGATGTCCTCAAGGTTAGCCACCGCGCGACGCGGCCTCCCAGACTTGTCACGCCACCGGACATCCACCAGGTCCGCGCAAAGCATCCTCGGTTCAGTTCGCCGCTCTAGCATACAGTTTCATAATCGGCGCGCTGGCCGCCGCGTAACATCAGAGTGCGGGATACTAATTTGCCCTATCATGCGGCTAGGGTTTGACTAAGGTTCCTGCCCAATACCTTACTGGAACCCATAGTACCTCGGATCGGGGCCAGACAGACGCTGAACCCCTCTGATTTCGTTTCTATCTGAACCCTTTGCGGATAATCAGCCCGGCCTGTCTTGTTTTTGTGTTTTTCCGACGTTCATGAAACACCGTTTCGATTTTTCTTGACGGGACTGAATTGCCTGAAATAAGATCGCAACAGGCTTCAGTGGTCACTTGTTGCGCAACCGGCACGAGTCTATTCTATGTAGCCACTCCTCGAAGGGGGTGGATGCGAGCCCATCCATAGTCAAACGCACGGGCCGTCTGTTGACTGCGGCTAAGAACCGGCTGAACCAAAAGGAGATGGAACAGTGTTTCGTTCTATTCGGGTAGTCCCCATCCTACTGTTGCTGGGAACGCCTTTTGCCCTCAATGCTCAAGAAGTCCGGGCTAGTATCATCGGTACAGTCACCGACCCAAGTGGGGCGGCCATTACCGGGGCCACGGTCCGGGCCACAAACACAGCCACTAACATCAGCGTAACTACCGCAACTAATGATACCGGCAGCTATCTCACTCCGTTCCTCGCCCCCGGCAGTTACGTGTTAACCGTTGAAATGAAGGGCTTTAAGAAATACGTCCACGAGAGCATCGTATTGCAGGCGCTGGACAAACCCCGTATCGACATTCAGCTTCAGGTCGGACAGATTGCCGACAGCGTCACGGTCAGTGCGACAGTCTCAACGTTGCAGACCGAGACCGCCAGCCGCGCCCAGACCATCTCCACGGAGATGATCACCAACATCCCGACCCAAGGCCGCAACCCCTTCCAGTTGGCCTGGTCGGCCCCAACCGTTGTTAAGACCGGCACGTTCCGCTACCTGCGCTCGTTTGATACGGGCGGCACGGCGGGCCTGTCCATCAACGGCGGCCGCACCAAGGAAAATGAAGTCCTGCTGGACGGCATCAGCACGGCGCGCGCCGACCGTTCGGCCGGCCACGTGCCCACCATGGAGTCGCTGGCCGAATTCAAAGTGTTGACCAACACCTACGATGCGCAGTACGGCCGCACCGGCGGCGGCATCGTTACCATGATTTCGAAGGGCGGCGGCAACCAGTTGCACGGCCAAGTCTTCGAGTATTTCCAGAATGATAAGTTGAACGCCAACCAGTCGGAGCTGAACAGCGCCGGCACGGTTCGCCCGCCGAACCACATCAATACGTTCGGCTTCTTCGCCAGCGGTCCGGTCCTGATCCCGAAGGTCGTGGATGGCCGCAACAAGATCTTCTGGATGCTCTCCTACGAGGCCATGCGCCAACGCTCGGCCGACCCCGGCAAGACCTCTTTGCCGCTGGCTGCCTGGCGGCAGGGCGATTTCTCCACACGCGTGAACTCCTCCGGCCAACAGATGGTCATCTACGATCCGCTCACCACAACGTCGGCTGGCGTGCGGACTCCGTTCACCGGCAATGTGATTCCGACCAGTCGCATCAGCAAGATCGCCACCAACGTGTTGAGCTACGTGCCGTCACCGAATTCAGCCGGTGAGAACTTGGCCGCAGTCAACAACTACGTCTACCCCTCCCGCTGGGTGGGCGATCTGAACCAATGGATTGGCCGCCTGGATTTCCAGGTCAACAGCAAGAACGTCGTCTACTTCCGCTACGGCCAGAATCCGTACAGTGAGTACCGCGCGTTGATCTTCGCCACGGACCCATCCAGCAAGAATCCGGCCGAGCCCACCGGCAACGCCCCGCTGCTTCGCAACGGCCGCACCTGGCTCGCCGACTGGACTTCGACGCTGTCCTCCAGCATGGTCTTCAACCTGCGCGCCGGCTTAAGCCGCTGGGAAGAGGGTTCGGGCTCCACTTTTGGCCAGGGCTACGATCCCGCTACGCTGGGCTTCGAGAAGTCCCTCACCACACAGTTCCAGCAGTATCAATTCCCGCGTTTTGAATTCGACAACTACCAGAGCATGGGCAGCGCCACGCTGGCTAACCTGGGCGCTTATGACACGTACACGTTGCAGCCCAACTTTAGCTGGGTGCGCGGCCGTCACGTGATGAAGTTCGGCGCTGAGTTCCGCCGCTACAACAACAACACACAGAACCCCGGCAAGGCCAGCGGCACCTATAAATTCACCAAGGCCTGGACGCAGCAGTATGCCAACACGTCCAGTTCGGTGGCCGGCGACGACATCGCCAGCTTCCTGCTGGGCTACCTCTATTCGGGCTCGGTGGACAAGAACATCGACCCCAGCTACCGCAATTACGTCTACGCTGGATTCTTCCAGGACGACTGGAAGATCACGTCTAAGTTGACCTTGAACTTCGGCTTGCGCTGGGACTACGAGTCCCCCTGGGTTGAGCGCTGGGATCGCATGATCACCGCTTTCGACACCGCCGCCACCAGCCCGCTCGCCTCCAGCGTCAGCGGTCTGTCGCTGATGGGCAAAGTGCGCTTCGCCAACTACGACGGCATGTCGCGCGGCGCCCTGAATCCCGACAAGAACAACTTCGCCCCGCGCATCGGCGCCAGTTACCAACTTGGCTCCAAGTGGGTGCTGCGTGGCGGTTACGGCCTGTTCTACCTTGGCCAGAGCGCCAACGGTTCTAACACCGGCTTCAGCGCCACCACCACCGCTATTACTTCCAATGATGCCGGCCTCACCCCGTCGGTCACGCTTGCCAACGCCTTCACGGGCGTGAACAACGGCACGCTGATCGCCGCCAAGGGCGTCAGCAGCGACCTCTACGGACTGTCTGTCCAGGGTAACTACCAGGACCGCCCAATCCCCTACTCCCAGCAGTATTCGTTCGACGTCCAGCGTGAGTTGCCTTATGGCGTCTTGCTCGAAGTCGGCTATACCGGCAACATCACCAAAAAGCTGCCGCTGGCCGATAACGCCAACCTGAACTACGTACCCAAGGCCCAGCTCGGCCAAGCGACTTCGGTTTATTCGGCCAAGGTCTCCAATCCGATGGCCGGCCTGATTGCGAACAACTCCTCGCTAAACGCTTCGACTACCTCGGCGGTCAACCTGATGTATGCCTTCCCGCAATACTCGCAGGTCTCCATCGCCAATATCCCGGCTGGCAGCTCCCGCTACGATGCCGTGGTGTTCAAGGCCACCAAGCGCATGTCCAATGGCCTGAACTTCATCGTCAGTTACACAGCCGCAAAGAACCTCGAAAAATACAACCTGATTAACGCGCAGGACCTCAATACGTCCAACTACCTCGACTCGAACCTGGAGAAGCGCCCGGCCAAGGAAGCGGATACGCCGCGCAAGTTCACCTTCGCCGGCGTCTATGAACTGCCTTATGGCAAGGGCCGCAAGTTCGGTTCCGACGGACCCAAGGCTCTCGACTACGTCCTCGGCGGCTGGTCGGTGAACTGGGACTACAACTTCTTTAAGAGCTGGGCCATCGCTTACCCGAACGCCGCCCAGTACACGGCGGGCAGCGCCAAGCTCGATAACCCGTCGCGCAACAAGTGGTTCAACACAGACCTGTGGAAGAATGCTTCCGGCTCGTATGTCAGTGCCAAGGGCACGTACGAATACCAGAACTTCCCCACCTACTTCAGCGACATCCGTGGGCCGTCCAACAACAACCTGGACCTCTCGGCCGCCAAGATCTTCCCGATCACCGAACGGCTGAAGATCCAGCTCCGCGGTGAGTTCGTCAATGCTTTCAACCACCCCTGGTTTGCTGACATGTCTTCGGTCAGCGTCACCAGCACCAGTTTCGGCATGCTGAACTCGACGCAGCGCAACCTGCCGCGCTTCGTCAAAATCGCAACCGTCGTGAGCTGGTAGTCCACTCTAGACAATCAAAGGCCCGCCATCCCCAACCGGGATGGCGGGCCTTTCTTCGTGTTAGACGATGTAACTAACGGCCGCTCTGTACCTTCGGCGTCGCCAGGTAGCCGACGATGCGATCCTTGTGAACCTCGTTCACCACGATCTCATACGGCTGGCGCGCGCGCGACGTGTAGAACTGAATCGGCTCGTTGATGGTCTTCTCTTTCTTCTCCACCTTCTTGTCGTCGAAGGTCAGCTCAAACGTGCAGCGGTACTTCTTCTGATCGGCCTTCTTCAACTGAATGAAGACATCGCCGACTTTCTGCGCCTGCTTGGACTTGCCCAGGTTGAACTCGAAGTAATTGCGCTCACCCAGCGCCTTCAATGCCGCCAACTCCTTGCCGTTGGTGGCGATCAGACCGCTCTGCACGCCCAGGTCGCCCTGCGTGCTCTTCAGCCCGGCAATGGTCTTGTCCAACTCGGACTTCGTGCTGGAGAGGTCCGTCTTGACGTTGCCCACTTCGGTGCTGACCTCGCCGATTTTCGAGTTGGCAGCCTGCTCAACGTTTGAAATCTGGCCCTTCAACTCGGCCGACACGGCCTTCTGCTGCTGCTCCAAGCGCCGGGCAATCTCTTCAGCGTGCTTGGTGGCGTCCACTTTGGCCTGACCCACCGCGCTGGCTGCCTGCTCCCGGGCCGCCGCCAACTCAGTCTTCAGCGATTCCAGATGCCGCTGCGCCGCGGCGGACGTGACCGATGACGACTCCTTCACCCGTCCGACTTCCTGGAGCAAGACTTCACGGTTCTTGGCTAATTCCTGCTTCAGCGAATCGATCTGCAGGAACAGATAGACATTCGCCGCCACCAGCGCAATCACCGCGCCGAACAGAATCGCCATCTTCATCCCGGATCCACTTCCTCCGTCCGACTGCGGAAGGACATAATTCGTCTGCGGTCCACCCTGAGGGGCGGGAAATTGGGGGTCGCTCACGTTCTACTTCCTCTCTTGAGGCCTAACGGCCTTCATTAACATCCTATCACCCGACAAAAGACACACTAGTAGATGTCTCTACAACAGGTTGCGGTTACAGATCAGTTCGCCGCCTCGTCCACAATCTGCCGCGGCGGCATGAAACCGAGCACTTCCTGGCGCGGCGCGCCGGGCTCGAAACAGTGCCGGCAGCGCGCCTCGTACATCCCGCTGGCGCCAACCACAATCAAATCGTTCGAATCCACCAGCCGCTGCGTGTGCTTGGCCGGATTGCCGCACCGCACGCAAATCGCCAGCGTCTTCGATATCGACTCGGCCAGGCACAGCAGATCCGGCATGGGCGGAAAAGGCCGCCCCATGTAGTCCGTGTCCAGACCGGCGATGATCACCTGCTTGCCCGAGTCGGCCAGCCGTTGCGCCACGTCCACCAGTCCCTGGCCCAGCAGTGTGGCTTCGTCGATGCCCACCACTTGCGTGCGCCAGTCCATGCGCTCCAGTATGTCCTCCGGTTTGGCCACCACTTCCGACTGCATGCGCGAATCGGCGTGGCTGACAATTTCGTTCGCCGAATAGCGCACGTCAATGCCCGGCTTGAACACCTGCACGCGTTTACGCGCAATCACGGAGCGGCGTAAACGCCGGATCAGCTCTTCGCTTTTGCCGGAAAACATCGGACCGCAGATCACTTCGATCCAGCCGACGTGAGAGGTAATGACTTCCATCGTTTGTCAGCATATAACGCCAGCCTTGTGCCTGGCAGCCATGTTAGCCTGATCCATGTGAAGCCCCTCCTGTTCGTTGTCACGGGCGCGGTGGTCATCGCGTCGGCCGGCGTGATCTTTTTCCCGAATTTCCGCCATGCCGCACTGGTTGCCGCCGGCCGCGGGCGAGGCTGCACTTATGCCCGCGCCTGGGCCATCGAAGCCGAAAAAAACGAACTTACCGCGACCAAGGACCGCATTCTGGCCGGCTCCCGCCTCTTGCAGAAGGAGTACAAGGGGCTCGAGCTTTACTCCACGCCCTACGGCAATTTCTGGGTCACCGAAGGCAGCCGTTTCACCCTGCCCTTCAACTTGGCCGAGGAAGTCACCCACATCTACGGCGCTGGTGAACGCTATGTCCACCCGGGCGACGTCGTTCTGGACTGCGGCGCCAACGTCGGCGTGTTTACGCGATTCGCGCTGAATGCCGGAGCCCGCCTGGTGGTGGCCATCGAACCCGCGCCGGAGAATATCGAATGCCTGCGGCGCAACTTCCAGGCCGAAATCGAGGCGCACCGCGTGATTGTTTATCCGAAAGGCGTCTGGGATAAGGAAGATACGCTCGAAATGCTGATCGACCAATCCGACCAGGCCGCCGATTCCTTCGTCATTCACCGCACCGGCGCCAAACCCAGCGTGAAACTCCCATTGACCACCATCGACCGCTTGGCCGCCGAACTCGCGTTGGACCGCGTCGACTTCATCAAGATGGACATTGAGGGCGCCGAAGTCCGCGCCCTGCAAGGCGCCGCCGATACCCTCAAACGTTTCCACCCCCGCATGTCGCTCTCCGCCTACCACCAGGACGACCATCCGGTTGAGATTCCCAAGGCCGCCCGCGCAGCCTGGCCCGGCTATCGCGTTGAGTGCGGCCCTTGTAACGCGCTGCCTCGCGCCGTGCGCCCGGATGTTCTGTATTTCTTCTGAGAGACTTCTGAAATCAAAAAGGCCGATGGGGACTCGGAGGAAGATCCCCATCGGCGATATGCCAGCTTGAATCGGAGGAATGCTGGCTCGCTCGTACTTACGTACGCTCTTCGAGAGGATACCATAGCCTCCCAACGCCAGGTAGTTACAATTCCTCTTTTCAGAGCTGATCCTCTGCTCTTTACAAACCCTTACAATCACTATGAAAAGTTAACTACTGCACGTAGAACAAACTTAGCCGCGGTAAACCGCTCTTTTCATAGACTTTTCTATCTAGAAAGCTCTTCTCCAGACGAGCCAGTTGGTCCGCGGTCATCTTGCCCCGGTAGGGCCGCAACTGCAACTCCAATTCCCGCCGCATGCCCAGCAGATCGTCGTCGCTGAGCCGGGTCCGCGCCAGCGCCGCCATCTTGTCTTCGAGCGCGGTCAGGCGAAGATCAAGGTCCTGCAGATCACTGAAACGTTCTTCAAGCGCCCCTAACATCTCCCCGATGCCATTTTCGATGCTCTCGTATCCGCCAGCCGCGGCCAGCGCATCGCGCGCCCGCTCCAGGTGCGCCCGCACGGCCTCAATTGGGAATGGCGCCTCGGCCGGTGCCGCCGCTGCCGGCGCCAGATTGTTGGCCATCGCCTCGGCCTCTTTCATCACCGCCTGTGTGCAATAGGCCAGGCCGTTCACCATCTGCGACCGCTGCCGCCGTGCACGCCATTTCTCGAACGCCGCGTCGATCCCACGCAGCACCGCCTCCAGCGGCACGCCCGAGTTCTTCCAGGTTTCGATCAGCGCCCAGTCCAGTGGCGACAGCAGGAACAGCCCCGTGCCGCGTGCGCGTTGGAAGTGCTCCTCCACCTCGGTGAAGTAGCTGAAGTAGTTCACCCGCCAGACGTCGTCCTCGGCCGGCCCGGTCACTGCCTTCCGTGCTCCCAGATCAGACGCAGGCCCTCCAGCGTGAGGTCCTCATCCGCAATCTTGACCCACTTCGAGCCGCGTGTGATCAGGCTCGCCTGCCCACCTGTTGCCAATGTTTTCGTGTCCGGACCCAGTTCGGCCACCATCTGCTCAACGATGCCATCGATCATGGCGATAGTGCCATAGTAAAGGCCGGCCTGGATGCTGGCCTCGGTGTTCGTGCCGATCAGCCGCCCCGGATCGCGAAAATCCACCATCGGCAGCCGCGCGGCTTTCTTAAACAGTCCTTCAATGGCAATGCCGATGCCGGGGCAGATCACGCCGCCCAGGTATTCGGCTTTCGCGCTGACGGCGTCGAACGTAATGGCGGTGCCGAGGTCGACCACAACGCACGGCCCGCCATACCGCGCTATCGCTGCGACAGCGTTGACAATGCGGTCCGCGCCCACTTCACGCGGGTTATCGTAAAGCACGGTCAGGCCGGTTTCAGTGTGTCCGGTGACAAAACGCGGCTCCAGCTTGAAGTACCGTTCCGCCGCGGCGCGCAGCGTCGACTCCAGCGGCGGCACCACACTCGCCACCATGATGCCGTCCACGCCGTCCAGCGGCAGCCCTTCCAGTGCGAACAGGCTGCGCAGCTCAATGCCCCACTCGTCCGGCGTGCGCTCATGCACCGTGCGCAGACGCCAGCGCGTCACAATTTGTGCACCGTCGAACAGTCCAATCGTGACGTTCGTATTGCCCGCGTCAATGGCCAGCAGCATAGCTCTTCCAGGCTAACATTCGACGGGAACATCCGGCCCGCCGGAGTCGTCCTTGCTGGGTGATATGAAACGCCTTTGTGTTGTGGCCACGTTCGGCGCGCTCGCGCTGCTTGTCCTGCACCACTACACGCCGCTACAACCGGCCAGTGTGGCGGCCTGGACCGGCATCGTCCTCGCGCTCTTGGGTTTCAGTGGCCTGATCCGCCCCTGGTTCGGCCCGCGCTGGGCGGCGGCCGCCACGCTGCTGGGCGCTCTGGCCCTCGGCGCATTCGCCCTCTCCTGGCCCGTCGCGCCGCATCACGTCGCATCCGCCTCCACGCTGCTGGACAGCGTGATGCCGGACTTCGATTTCGACGAACACCATGAAGTACTGATTCAGGCCTCGCCGGAGCGGGTGATGGCCGAGGTGCGCGCTTCCACTTTCAACGACATCGGCGCCATGGACACCCTCATGCGCCTGCGCGCCCTCGCCTTTGGCCGTCGTTTGCCGGCACGCCGCGCTAATCCACCCGCGCTGACGGCCATGACCCGCCCCGGCGCGGGCTTCGTCTACCTGGCCGACACGCCCACTGAGATTGTGCTCGGCATGGCTGGCCAGCCTTGGGCGAATCAGAATGCAGCCAATGTCAGGGACGCTGCCAGTTGGCGTGCTTTCCACGACCCGCGCTCCATCCGCGTGGCTTTCAATCTGCGTGCCACGCCGGCGCCCGGTGGCACGCTTCTCACCACGGACACGCGCATTGAGGCCACCGACGCCGGCGCCCGCCGTCTGATGGCGCGCTATTGGCGTTTGGTCTACCCGGGCAGCGGCATCATTCGCCACATGTGGCTGGACGCCATTGCCGCGCGCGCCCTTACTCCGGCCGCACCCCGCCAGCCGTAATCACCAGTTCCTGGCCGTCGTCACAGTGCAGCTTCAGGTAGCCGTCCGCAGTCAGCCCGGCCGTCGTGCCGTGCACGTCGCCGCCGGGCAGCTCCACGCGCACACGCTTACCCAGCACATAGCTGGACATGGCCTCAAACAGCCTCAGGATGGCCGTGACGCCATTCTTTTCCAGAATGCCGACATGTGTATCCACAGAGGATGCAATCGCTCTGAGGAGCACCTGGCGGTCCAGGCCGGCCGGCAGCGAGGCCGCAATCGCTGAGATCTCGTCCGGAAACTGGCTCTGGGCGATATTAATGCCGATACCCGCCACCACGGCGCCGTTGTGCCACTGCGCCAGGATGCCGACCAGCTTCTTGCCGTCCAGCATCACGTCGTTCGGCCAGCGCAGGTCCGTCTGCACGCCCGCAAACAACGCCAGCGCATCGGCCACGGCCACGCCCAGCGCCAGCGTCACCACCGGCAGGTCCTTCATGCCCACGCGCGGCCGCAGCACCATCGTGAAGTAGAGCCCGCCTTCGGGCGAGTGCCACGCGTGTCCGCGCCTGCCCTGCCCGGCCGTCTGCCGGTCCGCCACCACCACGCTACCGGCCGGAGCGCCCTCGTCGGCCAGCTCCGCCGCGCGGCGCATGGTCGAGTCCAGCTCCGTGTGCCACTCGATCAGCCTCACACCCACTCCAACCGGAAGTTCACGTCCACCGCCCGCGCCGAGTGCGTAATCGCCCCGCTCGACACATAATCCGCGCCCGTTTCGGCATAGGCGCGCACCGTTTCCAGCGTGATGCCGCCGCTCAGCTCCACCTTGGCGCGCCCGTTGATCCGCGCAATCCAGTTGCGCGCCTCTTCCGGCGTCAGGTTGTCCAGCAGCACATGCTTGGCGCCGCACGCCAGAGCTTCATCCAGTTCGGCCAGCGTCCGCACCTCAATCTCGGCCGGAATCGGCTGGCTCTTCACGGCTTCGAGCGCCGCCCGTACGCCGCCCGCCGCCGTGATGTGATTGTTCTTGATCAATATGGCGTCGTAAAGCCCCTGCCGGTGGTTCGTGATGCCGCCCGCCTCGCCCGCCATCTTCTCCAGCCGCCGCAGCCCCGGTGTGGTTTTGCGTGTATCGAGCACCTTACATCCCGTGCCCGCCACGCGCCGCGCATATTCGCGCCCGAGCGTCGCCACGCCACTCAGCCGTTGTACAAAGTTCAGCGACACGCGTTCGCAGGTCAGCAGCGTCCGCGCCTTGCCGGCAACGCGCGCCAGCGCCTCGCCCGGCTCGGCTGCCGTGCCGCTCGGCTTCAGGATTTCAATTGAATCGGCGCCGCCACGCAGCCCGTAGACCACTTCCAGCAGTTCGATGCCCGCCACCACCATCGGCTCGCGCGCATAAAACGTACCGCGCGCCATTTGTTCCGCCGCCACGGTGAGCTCCGTCGTGATGTCGCCCGGGCCGATGTCCTCGGCCAAGGCGCGGCGGACCGCGTCAATCACGTCCGGGTGCGAAACGTCGAACTCCATCACGCGCCCAGCTCCTTGAGCGCGGCGCTCTGCCCGGCCAGTTCGCTTTCGTAGCTCGCCAGCTTCTCGCGGATACCCGCAATCACGTGCGCCGGCGCCTTCGCCACAAAGCTTTCGCTCCCCAGCTGCCGCTGGCTGGAGCCGATCACTTTTTCAAGCTCGGCGATGCGCTTTGTAATCCGCTGCCGGATCGCTTCCACCTGCGTGGACGACAGCGCCAGCGTCACCGCAAACTCCACTGTCGTGCGCCGCGCGCCTGCCGGCCGCGCTTCGCCCGCGCCAAGCGTGCGGAACTCACCGTGCGCCAGCGCGTCCACCACGCTCAGTTCGCTCGCGGCCAACTCCGCCGCGCGGTCACTGAGCGTTTCGATGACGCCTTCCACCTTCACGCCCGGATCAATCTTGTTGTCCGCCCGCAGCGCGCGCGCCCCTGTCACGATTTCCTTCAACAGCTCGAACGCCGCCGCGCCCGCCTCGTCCATTGCGCCCGCGGCCTGCGGATAGGCAGCCAGCGAGATGGACTCAGGCACCTTCGCACCCTTCTTCACCAAGCGCTGCCACAGCTCTTCCGTGAGGAACGGCATCACCGGATGCAGCATCCTGAGCGCGTATTCGAATACTTTCAACAGCGTTTCGACGTGCTCGCGCGCATTCGCGCCCTGCTGCACACGCAGCTTCTTCACCTCGACGTACCAGTCGCAGAACTCGTCCCACAGGAACGTCCACACCAAGTCCGCCACCTCGTGATAGCGGTAGTTCTGCTGTGCCGCGTCTAATTTCGCGGCCATTTCTGTCAATTTGTGATAAATCCAGCGGTCTTCCAGCGGAACGGCGCCGCCAATTTCCGCTGGCTTGCCGATTTCAGCCGGAATCTCGTCCAGTTCCAGCTGCTCCAGCCCCACCTTTTCCATCTGCATGAACAGGAAGCGCGCCGCGTTCCAGATCTTGTTGGCGAACGCGCGCGAGCTCACCATCCGCTCCTCGCTCAACGCGATGTCGGTGCCCGGCGCCGCCCCGCGCAGCAGCGCGAAGCGCACCGCATCCGTGCCATACTGCTCCGTCACGGCCAGCGGATCAATCGTATTGCCCTTCGTCTTCGACATCTTCTGGCGCTGCGCGTCGCGCACCAGCGCATGGATGTACACCGTGCGGAACGGCACATCGCCCATGCACTCGATGCCGAGCATGATCATGCGCGCCACCCAGAAAAACAGAATATCGAAGCCAGTAATCAGCAGCGTAGTCGGATAATAAGCCGCTAATTCCGGCGTCTTATCCGGCCAGCCGAGCGTCGAAAACGGCCACAGCCCGGAGCTGAACCACGTGTCCAGCACATCGCTGTCCTGCTCGATGTTCTTCGATCCGCAGTGTGCGCACTTGGTCGGATCCTCGCGCTCCACCGTCACTTGGCCGCAATCGGCACAATGCCAGGCCGGAATACGGTGGCCCCACCACAGTTGCCGCGACACGCACCAGTCGCGGATGTTATACATCCATTCGTAATAGGTCTTGGCGTGGTTTTCCGGAATAATCTTGATCCGGCCCTCTTCCACGGCCTTGATGGCGGGCTCCGCCAACGGCTTCATCTTGCAGAACCACTGCTTCGACACCAGCGGCTCCACCACCGTTTTGCAGCGCTGGCACTTGCCCGCGCTCAGCGTATAGGGCTCGGTCTTGACCAGGTAGCCCTGCTCTTCCAGATCCGCCAGCACGCGCTTGCGCGCCTCGTAGCGGTCCAGCCCCGCATACGCGCCGGCCTCGGACGTCATCATGGCGTCCAGCCCGATCACCTGGATCATGGGCAGATTGTTGCGGCGCCCGGCTTCAAAGTCGTTCGGATCGTGCGCCGGCGTCACCTTCACCACGCCTGTGCCGAACTTCGGATCGGCCAGTTCGTCGAAGATCACCGGAATCTCGCGCCCCATCAGCGGCAGCAGCACCTTACGCCCGCGCAGATCGGCATAGCGCTCATCTTCCGGATTGACGCACACCGCCGTATCGCCCAGCATCGTTTCCGGCCGCGTCGTCGCCACCGTCACGTAGCGCCCTTCCAGGCCCACTACCGGGTAGCGGATGTGCCACAGGTTGCCGGGGCCTTCCTCGTGCACCACCTCGAGGTCCGACAGCGCCGTCCTGCACCGCGGGCACCAGTTCACCATGTACTCGCCGCGGTAGATCAGGCCCTTCTCATAGAGCCGCACAAACGTCTCGCGCACCGCGCGCGACAGCCCCGCGTCCAGCGTGAAGCGGTTGCGCGACCAGTCGCACGAATCGCCAATGCGCTCCATCTGCGAAATGATGCGCCCGCCGTACTGCTCCTTCCACTTCCAGACGCGCTTGACGAATTCCTCGCGCCCCAGATCGTGGCGCGAGATGCCTTCCTCGGCCTTCAGCGCGCGCTCCACTACCATTTGCGTGGCAATGCCGGCGTGGTCCTGCCCGGGCAGCCACAGCGTCTGGTCGCCC
>CAYZIX010000004.1:0-73704 GCA_964478395.1 uncultured Candidatus Solibacter sp. | reverse complement strand
AAGCATTCTGTGCGGAATTAACTGAAAGAGTGCGCCCTAGTTGGCGCGGATCACATCGCCCTCTTGCACGCCATCGAGCAGCGCCACCTGAGTGCCGTTGCTGGTGCCGAGCTTAACCGCGCGCTTAACAAACCCTTTTGGCGTCTTAACTTCCACAAACGCCTCGCTTCCGCGCCGCTCAACGGACGAAAGCGGGACCACCAGTGCGTTCTTTTCCGCCTTCAGCAGCACATCGGCAGCGGCCGAAAGGTCAGGAATCAGACGTTTATCCGGGTTTAGAATCTCGACCTGCACCGGCACGGTCCGGATATAGTACTGTGAACGGCCACTGCTGACCGCCAACGCCCCAATCGCGTACACGCGCGCCTGATAGCGTGACCCAGGAAACGCATCCAGACGGACAACGGCCTCCTGGCCAATTCGCAATCCCGCAACTTCGGACTGGCTGACCTGGCCTTCCACCTGCATCTTCGCCGGATTGATGACCTTAAGTATCTGCTGCCCAGGACGCATCGTGTCGCCAATCGCAAGCGTCACCTGGTCGCCGCCCGGACGGTTCATTGTTTGCACCACCACCATGCCATCCATCGGTGCGTGAAAGATCAGACGATTCACATTGTCCTGGTGCTGCTTCAGGTGAATCTCCTGTGTATGCCTGGAGATTTCCGAAATGCGCAGATCAGCACGTTGCGACTCCATAGTCAGCGGAGCGTTCGACTGCAATTCCTTGTAGGTGGCCTCGGCCTCCTCCAATGAAAGCTTCAGGCTTTCGCGGTCCAACTCAGTGCGCACGTCGGCTGCCTGCATATCCAGCTTGGCCTTGTCGAGGTTGGCCTTGGCGTTACGCAGCGTCTGGCGCAGCGTTTCGGTGGACAACTCGTTGGCAACTTTCTTCTTTTTCAGGCTGTTATCGAGATCCTTCAGCGTGTCCAATTCATCGTCGACGCTGTCCCGCATGGCCTGCGGGTCAATTTCGGCGACCAAGTCGCCCTTGCGAACCATCGATCCCGAACTGGTCAGCTTCAACAGCACCATCGACTGTGCGTCTGGCCCTCGCATGCGCGGCGCCGTGATGTTGTAGTACTCGCGCGCTGAAGTCTGGCCGGCTACACGCAACCGGACTTCGATGTCGCCACGCACAACCTTGACGGTCTTGGCGATCGCAGCCAACCCGGCCCGGTAGGCCTTTTCCTGCTGCGCCGCCCGGTAACGCAAGGTTCCAACCACAACACCAACGACCACAACAACAAGGGCAAGCAGCAGCCAGAGCACCTTCCGGCGCTGCTCGGGCGTGGGACCTGGTGCCGGCGCGGCCGGCCGCGCCTCAGGGAGAGGATTGATCATGCCGGACATGGGGTCAGACTCGTACCTTCCATTGGTGCTAGATCGGGCCAACTAAGGGGATAGGCGATAACGCCGGGGGAGCAGGTTACAGCGGACGCGAATCCGGCGGCACTAAGCATGCCGCCGCCTCTCAAACGTCCAGGCACTGGCAATCATCTCGTCAAGGGCCTCATAATGCGGCTTCCAGCCGAGTGTTTTCTGTAACTTGGTCGAATCAGCGACCAATTCTGCCGGATCGCCTTCGCGCCGCTGCCCCACCGTGTAAGGCACCTTCAGGCCAGTGGCCCGCTCGGCCGACTGAATCACTTCCAGCACGCTGTGTCCCTGGCCGGTGCCGGCGTTGAAGACCTGGCTGGGTCCGCCGCCGAGCAGCGAATCGAGCGCACAGATATGGGCCTGGGCTAAATCGAAGACATGGATGTAGTCACGCACGCAGGTGCCATCCGGCGTTGCGTAGTCGTTGCCAAATACTGTCACCGGGCGCTGACTTTGCGCCGCGCGCAGCACCAGCGGAATCAGGTGCGTCTCCGGCTCGTGCTCCTCGCCCACGCCGAAACGTGGCTCCGATCCGCAAGCATTGAAGTAGCGCAGCACGACACTGCGGAGCCCGGCGCATTCATCCAGCCAGCGCAACGCGGTCTCCGTCATCAGTTTCGACTCGCCATACGGGTTCACCGGCTGTAGCTTTGCCGTTTCAGGGATCGGCACCGTCTCCGGGTTGCCATAGACCGCAGCCGTTGAACTGAACACCAACCGGCGCACATCGTGCCGCCGCATGGCGTCGAATAACGCCAGCGAGCCGCCAGTATTGTTGCGGAAATAGCGTTCGGGCTCCCGCACGCTTTCGCCAACGGCGATAAAGGCCGCAAAGTGAACCACGGCATCATAGCGCTGTGCGCTAAATAAGCGGTCGAGCGCCGCTGCATCGTGCAGGTTCGCCACGTGCAGGCGGCGCGCAGGCACGTTGTGGGCGTAGCCTTTACTCAAATCATCCACAACGTGAACGTCGTGGCCATGCTCCAACAGCAGATGAGCGGTGTGCGAGCCGATGTAGCCGGCCCCACCGGTGACTAGAATCCGGGCCATATTGGGTAGCGTGCGCCCGGCAAGCAAGCGGCGCCGGACGCCTTCCTTAACGCTAGCAGACCGCGCTTGGCTACCGCAGCGCCGATTCAATCGCCGCGGCTAGTTCCGCGGCGTCGGGCTTTACGGACGGTTCAAAGCGCGCTACAACGCGACCGTCCTTACCCGCCAGGAATTTCGTAAAATTCCACTTCACGTCCCCGCCCTGCGCCGACGTCAAATACCGGTAAAGCGGCGTAATGTCATCGCCCTTTACAGAGACCTTCGATAACATCGGAAACGTCACGCTATAGGTGCGCGAACAGAACTGCTGGATCTCAGCGTCGGTGCCCGGCTCCTGGCCGCCAAAGTTGTTAGCCGGCACACCAACGATGACGAAGCCACGGCCTTTGTACTTCTGGTAGAGCGCCTCCAGGCCCGCGTACTGGGGCGTATAGCCACAGCGGCTGGCCACATTGACAACCAGGACCACTTTGCCCGACAGGCTTTTCAGCGGCATCTCAGTGCCGTCAATTGCCTTCATCGTGAACTCGTGAATTGAATTGGCCGCCGGGGCTACGCTCATGGTCAGCAACCCTCCAAGGATGACGCTTGCCAGTCTCATGAGTCATCAGATGCGCGCCGCGCGGCGGGCGTCGCAACTCACTTAAGTAGCGGCTCCAAACGTTCCAAGACGTTGATCGAAACACGCCGCGTCCCCGGAACGTTCGGGTGCAAACCGTCTGCCTGCATCAGTTGTGGATTCGTTGCCACGCCGGCAAGCAGGAACGGCACCAGCGCCGTACCACGCGCATGAGCCAACTCGGTATAAATAGCGTCGAAGCGCCGGATGTAATCCGGACCGTAATTTCGAGGCAGAGTCATGCCGCACAGCAGCACGCGCGCGCCAGCCTTCTGGAAGGCACCAATCATCTCGTCCAGGTTGGCGCGTGTCCGGTCCAGCGGCAGTCCGCGCAGCCCATCGTTGGCGCCGAGCTCAAGAATCACAATCTTTGGCCGCAACGCCAGGGCTTCGCCCATGCGGGCCAGCCCGCCGTCCGTAGTATCGCCACTGATGCCCTGGTTGACCACCAGAAAGGGTAAGCCGCGCTGGTCCAATTCAGCCTGTAGCAGGTCCGGGTAACTTTGTCCGGGCTCAAGGCCATGACCCGCCGTGAGGCTGTCACCGAAGGCGATGATGACCGGACGCCCGTCCATCGCACGTGGCGCGTCGCGCACCGCATTCGGCGCGGGCGGCTGGGTGACCGGCGCAGCCGGAGGAGGCGGCGCCGAGCAGCCGGAAAGAAAGATAATTGTGACAATCGGACCCCAGCGCTTCAGCATCTCTTGTCATCATAGAGGAGAAAGAGCCCGCACCCATGCCGCCCATTGTTTCGCTTCGCGGTGTCGAAAAGGTCATCGACACCGGCACACACCGCGTCGAAATTCTGCGCGGAATCGACCTGGATATCGAGCCCGGCGAGCGCCTGGCTATTATGGGGGCCTCGGGCTCCGGCAAGAGCACGCTGCTCGGCATGCTGGCCGGGTTGGACGCGCCGAGCGCCGGCTCCATACGTATCGACGGCGACGAGATCACGCATCTAAACGAAGATCAGCTTGCTGACTTGCGAGGCCGCAAGATCGGTTTTGTCTTCCAGAGCTACCAGCTGATTGCCACCCTCACGGCAGAAGAAAACGTGTTGCTGCCGGCAGAGTTGGCGGGCGAGGCCAGTGCGCAGGCCGTCGAGCGCGTGCGCATGTTGCTAGATACCGTCGGACTTTCCGGTCGCCGTGATCACTATCCTGTGCAGCTTTCCGGCGGTGAGCAGCAGCGCGTCGCGCTGGCGCGCGCCTTTATTCGCCGTCCGCCGCTACTGGTGGCCGACGAGCCCACCGGCAACCTCGATTCACGCAACGGCGCGCAGGTGCTGGACCTGCTACTGGCCATGAACCGCAACGAGGGCGCCACGCTGGTGCTGGTGACCCACGACCGCGAACTGGCCGCCAGCGCATCGCGTATTATCACGCTGAAAGACGGCCGCATCGACAGCGACGAGCGCACATCGTCATGATGCGCACATCACTCGCCTGGCGTATGGCGTGGCGCGAAACGCGCGCCGCCGCACCTAAGTTTCTATTCGTCGTCTTCGGTGTCGCGGCAGGAGTCGGCGCGCTGAGTGGCGTACGCGGCTTCTCGTCGGCCTTCTACAACGCGCTCCACGCCGAAGCACGCACCATGATGGGCGCCGATATTGCCATACGCCAGTTCGACACTCCGACGCCCACGCAAGATGCCGCGCTCAATCGCTGGCTGGCGCGCGGCGCACGAGCGACACACATCACTGAAACGGTATCAATGCTATCCACCGGAGCGGACTCGACGCCGGTGCTGGTGGCAGTGAAGGCCGTCGAGCCACGTGAGTATCCATGGTACGGCCGTGTGCGGCTCGATCCGGATCTCAAGCTCAGCGATGCGCTGACACCCGAAACGTTGGCGATTAGCGACGATCTGGTCGCGCGGCTAAACCTCCACGCCGGCTCCAGCGTGCAACTCGGCTCCGCCCGCTTGCGCGTGGCCGCAATTGTTCGCCGCGAACCGGACCGCATGACCGGCTCACTGAACGTGGGCTCGCGCGTGATGCTCAGCACCGCCGCCATGGGACGCACGGGCCTGATGACGTTCGGTGCGCGCGCGTCGCGCCGCACGCTGATCAAGCTACCGGCCCATGGCATCGATATGACGGCGATGCGCGACGATCTGAAGCGTGCGAATCCCGGAGCACTGGTCTATGACTACCGCGAAAATCATCCGTTTCTGACACGCGCGTTGGAACGGGCTACAACATTCCTCAGTCTTGTCTCGATGATCGCTTTGATGGTGGGTGCACTCGGGGTAGCCATGGCGATTCACACGCATATCCAGCAGCGGCTCGACACCATCGCCATCTTGAAATGCCTGGGCGCACGCTCGTCGCGCATCATCCGGATCTATACGCTACAAACCACGTTGCTAGGGCTGGCCGGCGGTATTGCGGGCATTGCGGTTGGCGCCGTGGTGCAACGTCTTTTCCCCTTGCTGCTGGCCCGTTATTTCGATCTGCACACACTACGCTGGAGCCCGGCCTTCGCCGTGGAAGGCGTGTGCGCCGGCACGCTGGTGGCGCTGTTGTTCACACTGCCGCCGCTGCTGGCCATCCGCGACGTAAAGCCGGCGCTGATCTTCCGGCGTGAGATGGTCGAAGCTCGCGCCGGTTGGCGGACACGCCTGTTGCGGCGCTGGCCTGCGCTGGCATCAGGCGCGGCCATTTTGCTGGGCCTTGGATTGGTGGCCGCGTGGCTGGCGGAAAACGTGCGCATGGGAGCGTGGTTTGTCGTTGGCTTGAGCGCGGCGCTACTGGCATTGGCCGCCGTGGCGTGGCTATTGCTGCGATTGCTACGGATGATGGTTCAGCACACACCGGTTCGCCTGCCCGTAGCCGTGCGCCACGGCATGGCGAATATCTATCGCCCCGGTAACCACGCCACTAGTGTGCTGGTGGCGCTGGGCATCGGTGTAATGTTCACGTTGACGATCTACCTCGTGCAGAACTCGCTCCTCATCGAAGTAGCTGGAGCTGCGCCACCGGGCGCGCCGAACGTCTTCATGATCAACGTCACGTCCAACGATCAGGCGGCCGTACGGGCATTCCTGACCGCATACCCGGACGCACGCCCCACGCTGACGCCGATTGTGCCTGCCCGCCTGACGGCCGTGGATGGCCACGCTCCGGAGCCGCGCAATCCACAACCCGCCGAGCCCAGCCATGGCCCCCGCCGGCCCTATCGCGGCGCGCGTCAGGCTACTTATGTCGACACGCTACCCGAAGGCTACGAACTGCGCCAGGGCGCGTTCTGGCCGGCCGGCGGCGCCACGCCGTTCATCTCGGTTTCCGACCGCGCAGCAGAGCTCTTGGGTATTCATGTCGGCTCGACCCTGAACTGGGAATGTGTCGGCACAACCTTCACCGTGCGTGTGGCCGCCATACACCGCTGGCGCAATCTGCGGATGGGCGCCGACGAAGAATTTCTGTTCAATGCAGCTGCACTGGCGCGTTTCCCCGCTCAGTGGGTGGGCACATTACGGCTGAAGGCTGACCGAGTAGCCGCGTTCCAGCGCGAAAGTTTCCGCCGGTTCCCGTCGGTCACCGTGGTGAACGCCGCCGATATCATGAACATGGTTCAAGAGGTGGTGGACCAGGTGGCGGTCGGCGTGCGCTTCATCTCCGCCTTCGCCATTCTCGCCGGCGCCATCATTCTTGCATCCACCGTGGCGGGCACGCGCCTGCGGCGGGCACGCGAATCAGCTGTACTGAAGACCCTAGGAGCACGCCGCGCCACGCTGATCGGCATCTTTTCAGTTGAATTCGCGATCCTCGGCAGCGTCGCCGGCCTGATGGGCGGAACGCTGGCCACGTTGTTTGCACGGGGCTTGCTGAAACATTTTCTCGATGCCGCGTTTCGGTTCGAACTATGGCCGAACCTTGTGACAATTCTCACGACAGCGCTGTTGGCCATTGCCGCCGGGTGGCTGGCGTCGCTCAAAATTCTGAACCAGCGCCCGCTGGAAGTATTGCGGGACGAGTAGCGCTAATCCGCCAGCCGGTCGCGCATATCGGCCAGCGTGTAGCCAAGCACAGCCAGCGACGCAATGGCCACGCGGAAGTCCTGCGGATCGATCTTGTCAAGCGTGTCGGCCTCGGTGTGATGCCAGTTGAAATAGTGCTCGCCGGTGGTGCGGTGGCCGATAGAGGGTACGCCTTCGCTCGTCAGCGGGCTGATATCGGCGCCGCCACCGCCGCGAACCATGTCGCCCGCTCCGATGCCCTTCAGCAGCAGTCCGATGCGCCGCATGCGCTCCATTGCGCGCGCCGTCACATCTTCACCCGCGCCCGGCACGGTCAGCCCGAAGCCAACGGTGCGCTCCGCGCCACCGTCCATCTCAATGGCGGCAACGTGCCGCTTCACTGCATCGCCGGCCCATTCCCGGTAGGCCTTGCCGCCGCGCAGACCGTTTTCTTCGTTCACCCACAGGCATACGCGCAGGGTGCGCCGCGGCCGTAGGCCCAGCTGATTCACCAACTGCACAGCCTGCCACGCTGCGATGCAGCCGCTGGCGTCGTCGTGCGCACCTTGGCCGACGTCCCAGCTATCACTGTGGCCGCCCATTACGACGATCTCTTCGGGCTTCTCCCGACCCACAATCTCGCCAATCACGTTGGCCGAATCGGCATCCGGCAACGTCTGTGCCTGCATGTGCAGCCGCACCTTCATAGTGACGCCCACCGCATACAGCCGCGCCATGCGCAACGCGTCTTCAACCGACACAGCGGCCGCAGGGATCCTCGGTGCGTCATCCGCATAATTCATCGCACCCGTGTGCGGCGAGCGAAGGCTCACAGGGGTCACGCTACGCACCAGCACTGCCACCGCTCCCAACTTGGCCGCGCGCGAAGCGCCCGCGCCCCGATAGGCCACAGAGCGCCCATAGCCCATCCACGGCTGGTTGTAGAGCACAATCTTGCCGTGCACCTTCGCGGCGCCCAGCTTTTCGAGCTCATCAAAGCTTTCGACGCACACCACCTCAGCCGTGATACCTTCAGCCGGCGTGGCCACCGATCCGCCCAGGCCAAGCATCGCAATCTTCGATGCCAGCGGCTCAATCATCTCCGCGCTTTCAGCGCCGCGCACCCAGTGCGGCACCTTGGCGAGCGGCGTCACCACGTTCGCCAACCCCTCGCGCTTCATCTCCGCAGCCGACCATTCAATCGCGCGGGTGAGCGCATCGGAACCGGCCAGACGCGGCCCGATGCGGTCGCACCAATACTGCATCTTGCGCCAGCCGCCTTCGTCGACCATCGCCGCGCCAATCAGGCGCGCCGCCACGTCACGGTAGTTGTCCGTGACCGGTTCCAGATTCTGCGCCGCCAGCGTAGCTGCCGGCAATAGAGACACAAAGTTCCGTCGGTTCATACGGGGAATCCAGTATTGTCGCACAATCGGAGAAAGATGCACGCACGCTACGATGCCCTTCTTGTGGTGAGCTTCGGCGGCCCGGAACGCCCTGAAGACGTCATGCCCTTTCTTGAAAACGTGCTGCGCGGCCGGCCCGTGCCGCCACAGCGCATGGCAGAAGTCGCGCAACACTACTATCACTTCGGCGGCCGTAGCCCGCTGAACGACCAGACACGAACGCTGATTGAAGCGCTGCGCCCACATATTGAACTACCCATCTACTGGGGCAACCGTCACTGGCACCCATTCCTCGATGGCGCACTGCGGCGGATGAAGGACGATGGCGTACAACGCGCGCTAGCGCTGATCACCTCTGGCTATAGCTCCTACTCAGCGTGCCGCCAGTACCTCGACGATATTGAGAAAGCGCGCGCGGCGTGTGGCCCCGCGGCCCCCACCTGCCATCGCTTGCAGTTGTACTACGACCATCCGGAGTTCGTTGCCGTGCATGCCGAAAACCTGCGCTCCGCGCTGGCCCAGGCCCCGGGAGCCACCGTGTTGTTCACCGCACATTCGATCCCCCTGGAGATGGCGCGCGCGTCACACTACGTTCAGCAGCTGGAATCAACTGCCAGGCTCACGGCGGAGGCGGTGGGCACCGACAACTATTGCCTGGTGTATCAGAGCCGCAGCGGTGCGCCACATCAGCCCTGGCTGGGCCCGGACATACTTCAGGCGCTCACCGGGCTGAGCGGCTCGGTGGTAGTGGCGCCGATCGGATTCCTCTCAGATCACATGGAAGTGATCTACGACCTCGATTACGACGCCGCGCGCGTGGCCGCTGGACTGGGCCTGCGCATGATACGCGCCGCTACGCCGGGCACACATCCGCGTTTTATCCGGATGCTGGCCAATCTGATTCGCGAACGCCAGCAACAGGGGCCGCTGGCCGACCCATGCCAGAACCGCTGCTGCGATTCGCCGCTGGAAGTCACCGGCTGACGCTATTTGCCGCGGAACACCGGACGGCGCTTCTCGAAGAAAGCGCGGATGCCTTCCTGATAGTCTTCGCTGTCGTAGATGGCTCGGCGTATGCTCTGGATGCGCTCGAACGTCTCGGGCACCAGCGGCTGCGCGGCCGACAACACACGCAGCTCCTCCTTCAACAGCGCGATGACCATCGGTGAGTTGCGGCTGATTTCCCGCGCCAGGTCGAAGGTCTGCGTTTCCAGTTGGTCGAGCGGCACGACATGATTCACCAACCCGACCGTGAGCGCGCGAGCGGCCTCAATAGGACGTGCGCAGAACAGCATCTCCTTCACCAGCGAGATATTGGCCGAGCGCATCAGGTTCAACACGCCCGCCACGTTGTAGGGCACACCCATACGAGCTGGAGTGATGGCGAACGTGGCGTTTTCCGCCGCGACAACAAAATCGGAGCTCATCACCACTTCGCATGCGCCGCCCCACACGCCGCCCTCCACCATGGCGATTATGGGGACAGGGCAAAACTGGATGCGCCGCACCAACTGGCGCAATGGATCGTTGTAGGCCAGCGGATCACGGCCAGTGGTAGGCAGCTCACGCACGTCGTGGCCCGAAGACCACGTGCGGACACCGGGTGCGGCCCGCAGAATGATGGCGCGCACGTGCTGCTCTTCAAGTTCTCCGATCGCCGAAACGACGTTTTCAATGAGTTCGCCGCTGAGTGCGTTGCGGCGTTTCTGATCATTCATGGTGATGGTGCCGATGGCCGGCTCAGATTGAGCCGTGATCACCAGAGGAGTCGTTGGATTCATCTATTCTTAGGATTCCAAATCCTGCGCCGCTCCGCGACAATGGGATGACACCTTAACGATGCACACCAGCCTGTTTGACCTCTTCCGGATCGGCATTGGCCCGTCCAGCTCGCACACGGTCGGCCCCATGCGAGCAGCGCGGCGCTTCGTCGTGCAACTAGAAGAGAGTGGTCTATTGACCCGCGTGGAGCGCATTGCGGTGGAACTGCACGGCTCACTGGCGCTGACCGGTCGCGGCCACCTGACGCCGCAGGGCGTGCTGCTGGGCCTGTGCGGAGAGCGGCCCGACACTGTGGATCCGGCAACGATTGCCGAGCGGGCGCTCAGCACGCACATCCGGCTGAACGGCAAACACACGATTGCGTTTTCCATCGACGCCGACATCCGCTTCGAGCCCGAGCCGCTGCCTGGTCACGCCAACGGCCTGCGCTTCACGGCACTCGACGACACTGGCGTGGAGTTGATGAGCCGCGTCTACTACTCCATCGGCGGCGGCTTCATCACCGAGGAGGGAGAGGCAGCGGGTGAGCGGCCACGCTCCGTGGTGCGCTATCCATTCCACAGCAGCGCGGAATTGCTTGGGCAATGCCGTGAACATGGACTGCGCGTCGACCAGATCATGCTCGAAAACGAGACGGCGTGGCGTACGAAAGACGAAGTCCGTGAAGGTCTGCACCAAATCTGGCAAGTGATGCGGGAATGCACGCATCGCGGCCTAGCCGCAGAAGGCGTGCTGCCGGGCGGGCTGGGCGTGCGGCGCCGCGCCGCCGGTCTGATGCGCAAGCTGGTGTCCGACTGTACCGATTTGCCGCTCAGCTCAATGGACTGGCTGAATGTCTTCGCCATGGCGGTGGCCGAGGAGAATGCAGCCGGAGGCCGCGTAGTAACGGCTCCCACAAACGGCGCGGCGGGCGTGATTCCGGCCGTGGCGCATTATTACCTACAGTTCTTCCACGGCAATAGTGACGGTATTGAGCGATATTTCCTGGCCGCCGGCGCCATTGGCGTGTTGTACAAGGAAAACGCCTCCATCTCCGGGGCCGAGGTTGGTTGCCAGGGCGAAGTGGGCGTGGCCTGTTCCATGGCGGCCGGCGGATTGGTGGCCGCGCTGGGCGGATCGAATGAGGAAGTGGAGCACGCGGCTGAAGTGGCGATGGAGCACAATCTTGGCCTGACGTGCGACCCCATCGGCGGGCTGGTGCAGGCGCCCTGCATTGAGCGCAATGCGTTTGGCGCGGTGAAAGCGGTGAATGCGGCACGGCTCGCAATGGAGGACTCAGGACCGCACAAGGTCACGCTCGACCAGGTGATCCGGACCATGTATTTAACGGGTCTCGATATGCAGAGCCATTACAAAGAGACTTCACTCGGCGGCCTGGCCGTGACCGTCAAGGAGTGCTAAACCGGCAGGCGCGCTGCGGCAACGATGGCGGCCAGTGAACGCTCAACGTCCTCGTCTGTCGTGATCCAGTTGGATGTCGCGATGCGCATGGCGGAGCGCCCCTGCCACACCGTTCCACCGCACCAGCAGGTTCCGTCACGCTGTATAGCATCAATCACACGTGCAGTGCGTCCGGCGTCGCCGAATGAGACCAGCACCTGGTTGAGCACCACATCGTTCAACACGTCGAAGCCTACTTCGCGCAGGCCATCGGCGAAGCGGCGCGCCTGCTGGCAGTTGCGGCCAATCAGCTCGGCAAGCCCCGTTCGGCCTAGCGAACGTAGTGCGGCCCAAACCTCAATGCCGCGCGCACGGCGCGAAAGCTCGGGCGTGAAGAGGCCGGGATCGCGATGCTCCGCCGTTGGAATATAGGCGGCGGCCAGCGACATGGCGCGATGCAACGCGGCGCCGTCGCGCACGAAGGCAAGCCCGGAATCGTAGGGCACATTCAGCCACTTATGCGCATCGGTGGCCCAGGAGTCCGCCAGTTCAATGCCTTCGGCAAGATACGTATAGGCCGGACTGGCCGAAGCCCACAAGCCGAAGGCGCCATCGACATGGACCCAGGCACCGGCGTCGTGCGCGACAGCGCAAATGTCTTTAAACGGATCGAAAGCGCCGGTATTCACGTTGCCGGCCTGCGCACAGACGATCGCCGGGCCGTGGATGCGTGGCAATGCATCGGCGCGCATGCGGCCCTGGCTATCGGCCGGCACGCGGGCCACCGTATGCCGCCCCAGTCCAAGCAGACCCAGCGATTTGATCACGGACGGATGGACCTCTTCGCCAACTACAACCGTTACAGGTGGCGCACCGATGAGCCCGTCGGCTTCCACGTTCCAACCAGCCTTTTCGAGCACGGCCGACCGCGCCGCAGCCAGCGCCGTAAAGTTGGCCATGGTGGCCCCGGTGACGAACGCCGCGCCACATGCGGTGGGCAGATGCAGTACATCGAGCAGCCAGCCGAGCGCGATCTCTTCCAGCGCGGAGGCCACGGGACTGGACACATAGAGCGCGGCGTTCTGGTCCCACGCCGCAGCCAGCCAGTTGGCGGCGAGCGTGGCAGGCAGCGCGCCACCGTGTACAAAGCCGTAGAATCGGCCACCGGACGTAGCCATGGTCGCAGGCGAGCCGATGCGATGAAGTTCCTCGATCACTTCACACGGGTCGCTCTGATTCTCAGGCAGTGGAATGCTGAAGGCGCGCAACGCAGCAACCGCCTCGACTGTGGGCGTGACTGCCCGGTGATCCAGTTGCTCAAGATAATCTGAAGCGAACAACGCGGCTCGCTGAAGCAAAGACTGCATCTCTTCAGCGTATGACGCCAGAGTGCCCTGTTAAGCGGCGCCGATCAGGATACCGGCCGCGAAGACCAGCGCACCGCCGAGCATGACCTGCAATGCCGCGGAGAAGAACGGCGTGTCCATGTACTTATTGCGGATCAGGCTGATGGCAAATAGCTCAACGACTACAACGAACACCGCAACGCCCGTGGCAACGCGGAAATCGCCAATCAGGAAGGGCAGCGTGTGGCCAATGCCGCCGGCAGTGGTCATCAGGCCGCAGACCAGGCCGCGCAACCATGGGTGACCACGGCCGGTGAGCGAGCCATCGTCAGAGAGCGCTTCGGCAAAACCCATGGAGATGCCAGCACCCACCGATGCAGCCATGCCAACCAGGAAGGCGTCCCAACTGTTCTTCGTCGCAAAGGCCGCGGCGAAGACTGGCGCCAGTGTTGAAACCGAACCGTCCATCAGCCCCGCAAGACCGGGTTGCACAATCTGCAAAACGAAGAGGCGCCGTTGGGCCGCGTCCTCCTCGGCGCGGATATCGGGCGTCAGCAGTGTTTCTTCGAGCGACTCGGCAATGGCGGAGTGACGGCGCTCGGCTTGGGCGAGATCGCCGAGCAGCTTGCGCGTGCTAACATCGGTAACCTTGCGCAGCGCACTTTCATAGAAACGGCGCGTCTCCAACTCCATCATCTCGGCCTGCTTGCGCACAACGTTCAGACCGAGCGGGCGCACCAGCCAGATAGGCCGGCGATCGACAAACCCTTTCACGTCCTGCCGGCGGATGTGCGGGATGTGATCGCCAAAGCGAGTGCGATAGAGCTCCAACAGACTGCCGCGATGGCCCGACTCCTCGGCCTGCATGTCGTCGAAGAGCTTTGCCGATACAGGATAGGTCTCACGCAAGCCGTCGGCAAAATCGCTATAGATGCGCGCGTCCTCTTCCTCAAGCGCGATGGCGAGAGCCAAAATCTCGCGCTCTGACAGATCCTTAAAGTCTCTGGCCATGTATCTATTATGGTGACGCCGGCGAGCGGTATTGTCACGGCATGAAGTATGATCGGCAAAGCCCGCCGGCTCCGAGCGGAACATCCATGCCAATTTCACGCCGTGAACTCATGAAGAGCGGGGCCGCGCTGGCCATTGCACCCACAGCGGCCACTGGCTCGCGCAGTTTCCAGCCGCACATGCGTGATGACAACGACCTGGACCTTACCGACTGGGGGCCGTACAGCCCGCGCCATGTTGGCGTCTCACACATTGCCGACAAAGAGCGGGGCCTGCGCTTCGATGTGAGCGTTTTCCCGGCGCTTTACCGGCGCAAGGTGCAGGTGCCATCGGCGCACTTTGAATCCGACTACTATCCGTGGGAAGCGTCGGCCGGCCTTGAGCACTACACCTATCGCCACGAGCTCGAATGGAAAGACCAGGTCTATTGCGACATCTCCTATTCGCGCATCTCAGACAGCGCCCGCCTAATCCGGGCAGGGTTTGTGAACCGTACAGCGCGAGCGCAAAATCTGGTGCTGCACCACATGGCGTCGCTGAATTTCCCGGCGCCCGGCCACCAAGTGAGCCTGCCGCCCGGCGCCATCTGGATTCCGGCGCTCGATTACAGAGATCTGGCATACGCCACTCCGCGGCCAACCGACACACAGGTCTACGATGGCCTGCTGCGCAGCGAGGCGTTCGACGCCGGCTTCACCGGTGGCCGGGGTATCGGAAAGAACTTCGGCATGGAGAAGGGCGACCGTGTGGAGTACGAATACGCACTCCCGACAGCAATCGATAATGCCGTACTGCTGGTGCGGGCGCGCGTCCAGAAGGGCGTGAAGCTCGGAACTTCGCTAGGCACGCTGACCGGCACCGGCGAATTTTCAGTGTCGCGCTTCCCGTTGGGGCGAATGGCAGCCGGCAAGCACACGCTGATGCTCACGAGCGAGGGCGGCGCGGCGCTGGACTTGGATGGATTCGCAATTGCGCCGGCAGTATCGGCTGGTGCAGTGAGTTTTGCACCAACCATTCAGGACGCCGTGCCAGAGCAGATTGTCGAAGGTTCGCGCAAGGCGAGCGTCATGATCAAGTACCGGGGGTTGAACCACTGGTACGGCCTGGCCTGGAACTACGACATGTTCCAGGTGCGGCAGTTCTTCGGTGCCGATCTGGCGTCGCTCGTCCAAAACAATATCCACAATCACGTGTCGTTGGTGATTCGCGGTGCTGGCACGGGCCATTTCACAAACGTCTTTGAGCGGCCGATCCCGTTGAAGCCGAACTCAAACCGCGCCCTGTACGGCATGGTTTGTCATGGCAGCCGCGACGAGGTTCTCAGGCAACTCAGCGCCTTTCCATCTGATGCGGATTGCGAGCCGATTTTTGAGGCCGGGCGGCGGAGGTGCAGCGCGATCAGCGGCAACACTGAAGGGCGGCGTTACGAATTCGCTCAGAACTGCATGGCGGCGGTGAATCTGACAAACGTCACGTTTCCACTGTATATGCGGCGGCACTACGTGCGGCACGCAACGCCGACGCCGTGGGCGCCAATGCTCTACACCTGGGACGCGGGCTTCACGGGCCTTGGGTTGCTGGAACTCGATGCCGGGCGCGCCACCGGGTGTATGAACACCTACCTAACACGGCCGGGCGATCCGTATGCCGCATTCATTCTGCATGGCACGCCGCTGCCGGTGCAGATCTTTCTCTTTCTCGAATTATGGAATCGCACGCAGTCGCGCGAATTACTTGAACATTATTACCCGCGCGTCCGCCAATATCATCAATTTCTGGCAGGACGGCTGGGCAGCTCGACGACGCGCGTGTTGAAATCGCAACTACTGAAGACTTGGGATTACTTCTACAACACCGGCTGGGACGACTATCCACCGCAGACCTACACCCATCAGCAGCGGTTGCGGGCGAGCGTAGCGCCGGTAACCACGACGGCGCACGCCATTCGCACGGCGAAGATCCTCACAATGGCCGCCAAGGCGGTGGGCCGCGACGGCGACGTCGCGCAGTATCAAGAGGACATCGGCATTTGGACCGATGCGCTGCAACGCTACTCGTGGGACGAAGAGGCAGGCTACTTCGGCTACGTGTGTCACGACACCGAGGGCCGGCCAACCGGCATTTTGCGGCATAAAAGCGGCGTGAATTTCAACATGGGCATGTGCGGGGCCTACCCGTTGTTCGCCGGCGCATGCACTCCGGCGCAGGAGAAACGAATCCTCGGACACATGATGTCGGAGCAGCATTTGTGGACGCGCATCGGCATGACCACGGTGGACCAGTCTGCGCCCTATTACACGCCGGATGGCTATTGGAACGGCGCAGTCTGGATGCCGCACCAATGGTTCGTGTGGAAGGCGCTACTCGACCTCGGCCACGGTGAAGAGGCTTGGCGCATCGCAAGGACGGGCCTGGATGTCTGGTCGTCTGAGGTGAACGATTCCTACCTCTGCCTGGAACATTTCATGGTCGAATCCGGTCGCGGCGCGGGACTGCATCACATGGGCGGGCTGTCGAATCCGGTACTCTGCTGGTACAGCGCTTATTACCGGCCAGGCCGCCTGACAACCGGCTACGATGCGTGGATCGAGCAGCAACAGTTTTCAGGCGATAACAGCCGCCTGGATGCCACGCTCCGGCTCTACGGCAGGACGGAACGGCGCGCACTGGTAATTGCCGTGATGCGGCCGGGCGGGCGCTATCGCGCCACTTGGGCGGGACACGAAATCAAGCCGCGCGTACTGGAGTCGGGTGCGCTGGAACTGGCGCTCGACAATTTGCCAGGCGCGAACAGGCTGCTAATTGAAGAGGTGAGTGCGTGAATCGACGTCATTTTGTACAGACGCTGGCCGCTTCGGCGGGCCTTGCGCAAGCGCAGTCGCCGGCACGTTTGCGCGGTCTGGACACGTGGTTCTACAAAGCCGCCTTGGGATTATTCGTCCACTGGGGGCCGGTCAGTGTCGGTCAGGCGGAGATCAGTTGGGCGCTATTCCGCAACACAAACGGGCCCAATCCGTATTGGCCGCCGGAGAAATACAACACGTTGGCTGATAAGTTCGATCCGCAACACTACGATCCAGACCGCTGGCTGGAGGCTGCGGCGCGAGCCGGCTTCAAGTACACCGCGTTCATCGCCCGCCACTACGACGGTTATGCAATGTGGCCCAGCGATTACGGCTCGTTTGGCACCAAGCAGAAGTTAAAGGGCCGCGACTTGGTGCGCCCATTTGTCGATGCTTGCCGCAAGCACGGCTTGAAAGTCGGTTTTTATTATTCGCCGGAAGATTGGAACTTCTGCCCTCCCGGATGGCCATACGCCGGCTGGCCACGCGCCCAACGCGACTTTCGCTACGCCGACCCGCCGCGCTCGGCCGGCATCGCGCGCTTCGTTGACATGAAGCAGTCGGAATTTGATCACTATTTCTCGATCTATTACGACTACATGAAGGGCCAGTTGACAGAATTGATGATCAATTACGGCAAGATCGACCTGTTGTGGTGGGACGGGCTGGACTGGCCCGACGGTTTCGACATCCGTGCGAAGGAGATTGATGCCCACATCCGCAAGCTGCAACCGGAGATTGTGATCAACGACCGCTACAACACCACGCGCGGCCCGCGCACGCTGGGTGACTACAACACGGATTTCGAAGCTCGCGATCCGGCTAAACGTCCCGAGGGAGCATGGGAACAGTGCATGCCGATGTGCGGCGGCTGGTCGTACCGCGGCGTGAAGGCCGCGTGTCAACCACCGGCGTACCTGCTTGAGCGGCTGGTGCGAAATCGTGCCTGGGGCGGAAACCTGCTGGCCAACTTCGGCCCGCGCGCCGATGGCACGATGCAGGACGAGTTCTATACGGCGTGCGATGCGCTAGCCGGGTGGATGAAACATAGCGCCGTGTCAATTTACGATATCCGGCCGGGCGGCTATCCTGAACGCTGCACACTCCCCGTAACGGTGAAGGATGGCACATGGTTCGTGCACTTCGTGGATTTCCAGCGCCAGACAGCGCTGTTGAAGGGCGTGAACGATCCGCGCTCGGCCACGCTATTGCGCACTGGCAAAGCCGTTGATTGGTATCGCAATGAGGAAGGCTTGGTGCTGAGCCCCTCGCTGGATGACTTTACGCCGCTGGATGATGTGGTGGCGGTAACGTGGTAGCGCGTAGCGCACCGCATTGATGGAGGTGGAATGAATCGACGACGTTTTGTTCAGACACTGGCTGCATCGGCAAGCCTCGCGCAGGCGCAATCGCCCGCGCGCCTACGTGGACTGGACACCTGGTTTTATAAGGCTGCACTCGGCTTGTTTGTGCATTGGGGACCGTGTAGCGTGGCGCAGGCTGAAATCAGCTGGACCATGTACCGTAATACGAGCGGCCCGAACCCTTACTGGCCCCCGGAGAAGTACAACGCCCTGGCCGACAGCTTCGATCCGCAGCACTACGATCCGGACCGCTGGCTAGCTGCCGCCGCGCGCGCCGGCTTCAAATACACGGCGTTTGTCACGCGTCACCATGATGGCTACGCGATGTGGCCCAGCCAGCATGGCTCGTTCGGAACCAAGCAGAAGATGAAGGGCCGCGACCTGGTGAAACCGTTTGTCGAGGCCTGCCGTAAGAACGGCTTGAAAGTGGGCTTCTACTATTCGCCCACCGACTGGAATTTCTGCCCACCCGGCTGGCCCTACGCCAGTTGGCCGCGCGCACAAAAGGATTACCGCTATTCGGACCCGCCGCGCGCGGCAGGACTGCCGCGCTTCATCGACATGAAGCAGGCCGAATTCGACCGCTACTTCCCCATCTTCTTCGACTACATGAAGGGGCAGATGACGGAGCTGATGAGCAACTACGGCAAGATCGATCTGCTGTGGTGGGACGGGCTGGACTGGCCCGACGGCTTCGACATCCGCGCCAAGGAGATGGACGCCCACATCCGCAAGCTACAACCCGACATTGTGATCAACGACCGCTATAACACCACGCGCGGTCCACGCACACTGGGCGATTACAACACGGACTTTGAAGCGCGCGACCCGGCCAAGCGCCCCGACGGCGCCTGGGAGCAGTGCATGCCGATGTGCGGCGGTTGGTCGTATCGCGGCGTGAAGGCGGCCTGCCAACCGCCGGCCTACCTGATTGAACGCCTGGTGCGCAACCGGGCCTGGGGCGGAAATCTATTAGCCAACTTCGGCCCGCGCGCCGACGGCACGATGCAGGACGAGTTCTACACAACGTGCGACGCGCTGGCCGCGTGGATGAAGCACAGCTCGGTTTCGGTTTATGACATCCATGCGGGCGGCTACCCAGACCACTGCACGCTCCCAGTCACGGTGAAGGATGGCACGTGGTTCGTCCACTTCCTCGACTTCCAGCGGCCGCGAGCGCTACTGAAAGGCGTGAGCGATCCAAGCTCGGCCAAGTTACTGTGCAGCGGCAAATCCGTGAAGTGGTATCGCAACGAAGAGGGGGTGGTGCTACAGCCGGCGCTCGATGATTTCACCCCCTACGATGACGTTGTCGCAGTAAAGTGGTAGCCCCTGACGGGGCTTGACAGCGGCGCCGGGTGGGCGCTTACTGAAGGCTGATCGCTCAAGGAGTTGTGCAATGTTCTGGCGATGCACATGGCTTGCCGGGCTTGCCGCAATATCCAGTGCCGCCCTACCCGGCGCAACCGTAAACCACTCCTGGCCGGCATTGATCGAGACTATCCAAATTGGGCGCAGGGTGGTTGTTACCTGCGCGAACACATCTGTTGTCAGTGGCAAGGTGCTTGATATCGATGGCGGCTCAATCACTGTCCAGCGCCGCGACGGCACGGTGGTGGTTACCCGTACCGACGTTGTCCGCGTCAGTTACGCCAAGCCACGCAAACGCCATATCCTGCTCGGAGCACTGATCGGCGGGGCGAGCGGAGCTCTGGCCTTCTGGGCCACCGACCGCGGCTCCAAGCACCCCAACGGCTCAGAGGCGGTGGAGATGGGGGCGTTCCTGGGGATTCCCGCCGGTGCTCTTGTAGGCGTGGTGCTGCCGCGGCCCGCCGTACTGTATCAGGCCACTGCGGCGAGGAGCAAAGCGCCCTGATACGGCGGCCTGGAACTTCACTCCACGTGGCGCGGCGTGCCGCGGTGCCAGAGGTGTCCCAGCCACGTGCTGAGATCATCGAAAAAGGTGTAGACCACCGGCACAACCACGAGCGTGAGAATGGTCGAGGTGATCAGGCCGCCAATGACGGCGCGCGCCATGGGGGCGCGTGCTTCGGCACCGGATCCAATCTCAAACGCCAGCGGCAACATGCCGAAGATCATGGCAAGTGTCGTCATCAGGATAGGCCGCAGCCGGACACGCGCCGCCGTAAGGATGGCGTCATGGCGTGAAGCGCCCTCCCTGCGCTGCACATTGGTGAAATCGATCAGCAGAATAGCGTTCTTCGTTACCAAGCCCATTAGCAGGATGACGCCGATCAGCGACATCATGTTCAGAGTGTCGTGTGACAGGTAAAGCAGGCCAGCCACTCCGACCAGGGATAGCGGCAGCGACAGCATAATGGCAAATGGCTGCACGAAACTGCGGAACTGGCTAGCCAGGATCGCATAGATCAGAATCACAGCTAGAATGAGCGACTGGCCGACGTAGCCAAAGCTTTCAGCCATGTCCTCGCTCTCGCCAGTGAACGTGAGCGAGTAACCGGCAGGCAACTGCAACTCGGCCGCCCGGGCCTTAATGTCGCCCACCACTTCGCCGAGCGAGCGACCTTCCGTGTTGGCGCTGACGCGAATCTCGCGCATCAGGTCGCGACGACGAATCTTAGACGGCGCAACGCCGTTGTCGAGCCGCGCCACCTGATTGAGCGGAACCATGATGGCACCACCGCGGCCGGGCAGGTCGAGCCCAAGGATGTCGGCCCCCTGCACGCGCTGCAATGGGTCGACGCGCAGACGCACGTCATAGCTGTCGCCGTCGGCGTCTTCAAATTGCGAGACGACGTTGCCTGCGACCAGCCCGCTCATCGTGGAAGCCACAGTGCCGAGGTCAAGACCGAGATCAGCTGCGGCGCGGCGGTCCAACTGCACGCGCACCTCGGGGCGAGGCTGTTCCAGGCTCGTGTCGATGTCGCGCGCACCCGGCACGGCGGTCACGAGTTTCATCAGGTGGGTGGACAGCGCCGTGATGCGGCCCAGATCTGGCCCACGCAGACTGATCTGGATGGGCTTGGTGTCCGGGCTCATTTCATCAGCACGGCCCACCGAGGTTGTGATGGCGCGAAAACGCGCCAGACTGCGCCGTATATCGACGCGCACCAAGTTGACGTGACGGCGCTGGGAGCGCGGCGTCATCTTCACATAGATATTGCCCTCGTTGACAGGCTGTGAGCCGTTGCCGCCAATGCTGGTGTACGTATAGGCCGTAGATGGATCCTTGCGTATTTCCGTTGTCAGTTCACGCGCGATGTCTACTGACCGCTCCAGGCTGATGCTCGGATCGGCCTTGTAGCGCACCATGTACTGGCCTTCGTCCGCTTCCGGCATGAAGGCGGAGCCAAGCTTACCGAACAAACCGAAACTGGCAACGATGGCCAACGTGGCAATCGCCACAATGGCCCAGCGGTGATTGAGCGACCAGCCGAGCGTCGCAGCCAGCACGCCCTGCAAGCGGTCGAGCTGTTCGTTGAGCCACTCCAAGCGGCGCCCGAACCAGGAGCGCGGGACGTTCGGGTCGGCCGCCGGATCGTACCAGCGCGAGCTCAGCATCGGGTCCAAGGTGAAGCTGACATAGAGCGACAGCAGCACGGCCACGCCCACGGTGATGCCGAACTGGAAGAAGAAGCGCCCGATGATGCCCTGCATGAAGGCCACCGGCACAAAAACGGCAATGATTGAAAATGTTGTGGCCATCACGGCCAGACCGATTTCAGCCGTCGCCTCGCGCGCGGCAGTGAAATGGTCCTGGCCCCGGTGCAAGTGGCGGACAATGTTTTCGCGGACAACGATGGCGTCGTCAATCAGCAGGCCGATGGCCAGCGACAGGCCCATCAGCGTCAGCACATTCAATGTGAAGTTCATGGCGTACATCACCGTGAAAGTGCTGATGACAGACACCGGCAATGCCAAGCCGGTGATCACCGTGCTGCGCCAACTGTTGAGGAACAGGAAAACAATCAGCACCGTGAGCGCACCACCCAAAAGAATGGTGGTCTGCACGTCTTCAACAGACTCGCGGATGTAAACGGAATTGTCCACGACTTTACGCAGTCGGATTTGCGGCGGAAGCTGGCGGTTCAGCTCATTCATAGCGGCGATGACACCGTCGGCCACATCTACGGAATTGGCGCCGCTCTGCCGCACTACTTCGAGCGCGAGGCCGGGCTGATCGTCAATCAATCCGGCACTGCGGCGATCCTCAACTCCGTCCACGATGCGCGCCACCTGCGGCAGGAACACTGGCTGGCCGCGGCGGCGCGCCACAATCAGATTGCGAAACGCATCGATGTTTTTGAATTTGCCGGAGACGCGCACCAGCGGCTCCTGCTTGCCCTGCTCCAGTTTTCCGGCGGGCACATCCATGTTTTCGCGTGAAAGCGCACCGCTCAACTCGGCAAAGCTGATGCTGTAGGCCTTCAGCTTGTCGCGATCGGCGAAGATCTGAATCTCGCGCCGCGCCAGACCAACCAGGTTCACCTGGCCCACGCCCGTGACCGTCTCTAGCCGCTTCTTGATGGTTTTCTCGGCCAACGAACTAAGCGCCTTGATGTCGGCCGTCTTGCTCTCCACCGCGATGGAAACGATGGGCAACGCACCGATGTCGTAGCGCTGCACAACCGGCTCCTTCATCGCGGTCGGAAACTCGGCGCGAATGGAGTTGATCTTGGCCTGCGCGTCCTGCTGCGCGTTGTTGATGCGCGTGCCGAGCGTAAACTCGATGACGATGCTTGAAAAGCCTTCCGTCGTTGTCGACTGGATGTGACGCACGCCGGAGATGGTGTTCACCACCTCCTCAATGCGCTTGGTCACTTCGCGCTCAACCGTCTCGGGCGATGCTCCCGGGTATTCGGTCTGAACGGTCAACACCGGGATTTCGACGTCCGGATAGAGGTCGATGCTGAGCCGTTCGTAGCTGAAGATGCCGAGCACCACCAGCGAGACGCTGATCATGGTGGCCAGCACGGGCTGCTTAATGGAGAGATCGGAAAGAAACATGGTCGGCTCCGCGCGCTAGTTCAATTTCACCGGCACGCCGTCGGCCAGCTCCATACTGCGTTCCGGCACCAGCAGATCGCCCGCTTGCAGGCCCTCGGCAATTTCGAGCTGCTGGCCCAACTCCGCGCCAATGCGCACCTGCCTGCGGCGCGCCTTCCCATCCACGACGACGTAGACGTAGCTCACCTTCACCGAAGTGTCGTCGCGATAGACCGCCGTCAGCGGTACCAGTATGGCCGGGCGTGCGGCCGCCGTGAGCACCTCGCCCTGCGCGAACATGCCGGCCTTTAACCGCAGGCCCGGATTGGGCACCTGAACACGGATCTTCGCGGTGCGGGAGTCGACATCGACCGCCGGGCTGATCTCGGCAATATGGCCGTTGAACGCCTCGCCCGGAAAGCTGTTCACGCTGAAGCGCACGGTCTGACCCGCACGCAGCCCGCCGATGTCAGCCGCCGGCACCTGGCTTTCGAGCTCCAGACGATTGTTGTCGACCAGCGTGAAGACGGTCGTCGGCGGCTCGACATAAGCGCCGACATTGGTGAGCTTGCGCGAGATGATGCCCGCGATGGGCGCCTTCACCTGGCAGTCTGCCAGACGGCGCCGGGCTGAGGCCAACGTGGCCTGTGCCTGCGCCAATTGGGCCGCAGACAGCGCCACCTGGGCGCGTGAATCCTGAGCCGCGACACGCGCCGCCTTCAGATCCTTGTCGGTGATGCCGCCGCTCGCCAGCAAATGGTCGGCGCGCTCCAACTCCGCCTTATTGTGAGCATCGTTCACCCGCGCACGCTCCAACGCGGCCTCGGTCACAGCCACAGCGCTCGCCGCTTCGCGCACGGCTAGCGCGGGCTTGGTGTCGTCCACCCAGACCACTACCTCGCCGGCGCGCACGGCATTGCCTTCCTCTTTGTCGAAGCGCACCACGCGGCCCGTTGTCTCGGCTTTCAGATCAACCACAGCGCGAGACACGAGGGTTCCGGTGATGGCCAGCGAAGGCGTGAATGGCTGCGTTTGCAGCCTCACGGTGCGGACGCGCGCAGCCTCCGGCGCCGGTTTGCCGGCAGCCGTGGCCGGAGCCTGCTGCTTCGAGCAGCCGGCCAACGCGAGGGCAAGGATCGCAATCGGGACATGAATCCGGTTCATGAGTCTTACTCCCAGGTAGACATGCCAAGAGCATGCCGCAAGGTAGCGCGTGCCACCGAATGGTTATACAGGCCGCGCAACAAATTGGAGCGCGCTACGGCCAGCGCCGTCTGCGAATCGACAATGTCGAGCGTCGTCGCGGCGCCGTACTTATAGTTGTTCTGCATCATCGTCAGCACTTTGGCGGCCTGATCGATATTGGCTCGCGCGGCGCGGATAGTTTCGGACGCGGCCGCAAGGTCGTCCAGCGACTGGCGCAGGTCCAGCCGTACACGCTGCTCGACCTTCTCGCGCTCCAGCCGCGCCTGACGTTCGTAGGCTGTGGCCTGCCAAACCAACCCGCTGCGGCGAAAACCATCAAAGACAGGCAGCGTCACGTTCAACCCCATGTTCCAGCGGACAAAATCACGATTGAAGAGATTCTCCGGCAACCGCGACGTCAGACCGTACGTGCCATTGAACTCCACCTTGAGCCGGCTTTCGGCGCGCGCCAGCCGTACCTGCGCTTGGGCAGAACGCTCGGCAATGCGCAGCCGCTGCAACTCCGGTAACGACTGTCCGGCCTGCCGCGCCAGATCTTCCATGTCGGTGGCTTCGGGCGCGCGTTCGCTGAGTTCCCCCAGGGCACGCGTCGGAAAATCGACCGGCCTCAGCAAGTAGTGATTGAGCAGCGCGCGAGCCTGCCGTACAGCGTTCTCAGCCTGCACCACATCGGCGCGCGCGTTGGCCACAGCCACTTCACTGCGTAGCGCGTCCACCTCAGTGGCAACACCATTGGCATAGCGCACACGCGCCATCTCGGCGTGGGACTGCTTCTGCTGAAGCGTTTCGGCAACCACATCGCGATTGCGTTCAGCCCAGAGCAATGTGTAAAAAACTCGTGTCACGGCGAGGGCAAGGTCCTGTTCGGAGCGGCGGATGTCCACACGCGAACCGTCGGCCTCAATCTGCGCCAGTTTCAGCGCCGTGCCAACCTTGCCGGCCGTGTAGATAGGCTGTTTAACGCTGATGCCGTAGTCGAACATGTTGATACCCACCGGCACCAGCGCAGCGCGCAACTCTTCAGGGAACTTGTCCATGCCCGAGGCGTTCATCAGGCTGGGATCGCGCAGCCGCATCGCGTAGGAGGTGATATTCACCTCGGGCAGAGCCTGCGCGCGCACCTCGCGGATGCGCCCGGACAACTGCTCGGACGCCGCGCGGGCCTTCAATACATCGGGGTAACGCTCGGTGGCCAGTTTAACGGCCTCGGCCAGCGTGAGTTCCGGCTTTTCATCCTGCGCGAATAACGAAAACGCGGTCAGCAGGAGCACATAACAGATCAATCGCATATCTACTCGCTCACAATGAGATCGGTTTCAGGCCATCCATCAGAAAACCGATGGTGGCGTCGACAAACTGTTGACGCCCGATCCAGTGAAACTCCGGATCGTAGATCAGCGCCACGGTCAATCCATGGATGCCGGCCCAAAGTACGTGGGCAGTCAGCACGACATCCATCGGCCGGAAGACACCACACGCCGCCCCCTCCCGTAACAACTCATAGAAACGATCGTGAATCGCTACCACCACCGAGCCCGGCGGCATTTCGTCGTGCGACTGGTAAGGGTAATCACGCGCATCGCTCAAGAACGCGATCCGGTAGTCGTGTGGATGCGTCAGGCCGTACTCCACATAAGTACGCAGAAAACACTCCACTCGTTCATACGGAGTGCCACCGGATTCAGCCACCACGCGCGTCAGTTCATCCAGCATGCGGAACGACTCTTCGCAGAGGTGGTACAGGATCTCGCCTTTGTTGCGGAAATGCAGATAGAGCGTCTTGGGCGAGTACTCGATGCGGTCGGCGATGCGGCGCATCGAAACCTTCTCTACTCCCTCGGCGGAGAAGAGCTCGCGGGCGGCGTCGAGAATCAGCGTCCGAAGCTCACTGCGGTGCCGGGCGCGGCGTTCACGGGTACCCATTAGTCAACACCTGACAACAAAGTCAACACCGTTGACTTTAACAGATTTCGGGCACCCTTGTCTTGTTTGCGGAGAATTAGCGACCGCGCGAGGCTTCGGCGATCAGTCGTTCGGCGTGGCGCAGCGCCTCGTCAGTGAGCGTGCGGCCAGAGAGCATGCGACCCAGTTCCTTGACGCGCGCGGCTTGGTCCAGCGGCTCGACGCTAGCCACCGTACGCCCGGCGGTTTCACGCTTTGTGACGCGGTAATGGTGCATGGCGCAGGCCGCAATCTGCGGCAGATGCGTGACGCAGAGCACTTGGTTCGATCCCGCGATGGCGCGTAGCCGCCGCCCGATGGCCTCGCCCGCGGCGCCGCCGACGCCCGCATCCACTTCGTCGAACACCAGCGTGCGCGCCACGCCCGACGCCTTTGGCGCAATGCTCGCCTTCAGCGCCAGGGCAATGCGCGACAGCTCACCACCGCTGGCCACTTTGTCGAGCGGGCGCGGCTCCTCGCCAACGTTCGCCGACACCCAGAACTCCACGCCATCGGTACCGTGCGCCGACGACGGCACATCGTGGAACATTACGTGGAACTCGGTGCCACCCATCGCCAGATTGGCGAGTTCCGCCTTCACCTGTTTTTGCAGTTTCAGTGCGGCGCGCTGGCGCAGCACGCTTAGCCGCGCCGCCCGCTCACCATAAACGGCTTTGTATTCAGCGACGGCCGCCTCCAGCTGCATACGGCGCTCGGCAGCGCTTTCCAACCCATCCAGACGCGCCACCACGTCGGCCAGAAACACGAGGATCTCTTCAATCGTTGAGCCGTATTTCCGTTTCAGCTTTTCGATCTGCGCCAGACGCGACTCCACTTCTTCCAGACGCCGCGGATCGGCTTCCAAGTGGTCCAGGTAGTGACCCAGGTCGCGCGCGGCCTCCTGCGCGGCAATCTGCGCCGGACGCAGCGAATCAACAAGGGGCGCAAGGCTCGCATCAATGCGCGCAACCTCATCCAGGCGCTTCACAGCCACGCCAAGCGCCGCAACGATGTTCGGCTCCGACTCCGACAGCGCGTCGTAGGCCACGCGCGCGGCCTCTTCCAGCCGGGCCACATTGCGCAGCACGCTCTTTTCGTTCTCCAGGCGCGCGTCCTCGCCCGGTTCCAGATGCAGAGCTTCTATCTCGCGCCGCTGCATCGTCCACAAATCCGACAAACGCAAGCGTTCCTGCTCGGCGCGCTCGACCCCGCGCAATTCGGCCACAGCCGCCTGCCAGGCATCATAGGCGCGAGCGGTCTCTTCGAGCACGCCGGCGTTACCAACGGCCTCGTCCAGCAGATCGCGCTGCGCGTCGGGCAAAAACAATTGTTGCTGATCGTGTTGCCCGTGAATATCGCCAAACGCCGGCGCCAGTTCTTTCAGCAGCGCCGCCGTGACCGGCCGCGAGGCGATGAAGGCGCGCGACTTCCCGTTGGCCAGAATCTCGCGCTCAATCAGCAGCTCACCTTCTTCGATTGGGATGCCGGCTTCGTCCAGGCGCGCCCGCACGGTGCCCGAGGTGGGCACTTCAAAGATGCCGCCCACATAGGCGCGCGCCTCGCCCGTACGGATCATCTCGGTCGACGCGCGTCCACCCAGCAACAGGCCGAGCGCATCGACAACCAGGCTCTTGCCCGAGCCCGTCTCACCCGTGAGAGCGTTCAGGCCGGGCTCCAGGCGCAGGCGCAGGCGCTCCACCACGGCGAGGTTCTCAACCATCAGTTCGACGAGCATTCAGGATTAGTATACGGTCCGTCAGCGCTCGTCCGCGTTGACAACCGGCACACCCGCCGGTGGCGTGTAGCGGAACTGCGCGTCGTTCACCGGTGCATTCACACGCTCCCCGGTGAACAGGAATTCCATATCGGTTCCATCCACCCCCGCCACCAGCAGGCGCCGGATGGAGTGACCGGCCGTGATTGTGAATTCGACCCGCGTGTAGGGCAGCCGGCCGTTCTTCGGCCGTGCAATCAGCACCGCTTCCCCGCCCGCTTCGCGCAACTCGATATCGGCGAACACCTTACCAAAATCGAGCCGCCCCAGCAGGAACGCCAGCGGCGCGCGGAAGTCATCAGCCGCCTTCAGCGTGCCGCGCTCCACCTGCTGCGCGTCGGGTGAGTAGAACCACACCCACTTGCCGTCGCAGACAAATAGTTTGCCCGCCGGCTGCGTATATTGCCAGCGCATGCGGCCGGGCTTGCGCAGTGTCAGCAGACCCGATTCGGCACGGCGCGGCCGTCCTTGCACCAGCGCACGCTGCTCGAAGTGAACTTCCAGGGTCGCAGCTGAGTTGTAACGCTGCTCCACCGCCTTCAGCAGCGGCTTCAAATCCGCTCCAGGCAAGGCGAGCGCAAGGCCCATCAACAAAACAAATGGCTTCATTTCGACTATGGCGTCTCCTGGCCGGCGGGCGGCGGCGGCGCATCCGCCATCCCCGTGAGATGGCGGTAAAAGCCGAGCTCCTCGCCGGTGATTGCCTTCGTGGCAAACAGAATCTGACCGGTATGCTGCGCGAAGTGCTCTACAACGTGATAAATCGCTTCGAGCACCGTCACCTCATAATTCTGCGGGTGAATGGTGCGGCAGAGCCCTTCCGGCGGTACTCCCTCAATCACGGTGCAAGCATCGTAGACAGCCCGGCTGAGTTGCTGCCACACGTCGGCCTTAGTGACACCGCCCCGCGCAGCGAACTCCTCGTCACGGCGCCGTGTGTCGGGCTGGCCACCCACGCCCGTGAGAATCCACTGCCTCACGTTGCCGGCCAGATGCAGACAAAGGTTGGCAATCGAATTCGATTTCTCGCCGGAGCGTGACCACACCTGCTCTTCGCTGAGTTTTTCCAGGCAGACATGGATGCGCGTCAGATACTGGCGCAGCTTCGTGGCGCTGAACTCGAGGAAGACCTGTTCGGCGGCGGCCATGAGATTTGAACTCCTGATTCGAAGGATACCGCCTCAAAAAAGGCGGCGCAGATCGGCAAAGCACTTCACCGTCACCAAGCGGCCCGGCCCGGACGGCGCCAGCGGCTGGCGCTCCAGCGACCACGTCCGCTCGTGCGGGACGAACACCGCGTTCAGCCCGGCCTCCAGCGCCGGGTTGATATCGGATTTTGGCGAGTTGCCAATCATCCACGTCCGGCTCGCATCCATCGAACGCTCGTCCACCAGGCTGCGATACGCCGCCACGCTCTTTTCTTTGACGATAGCGGTGTGCACGAAATAACCAGCCAGCCCGGAGGCGTCGACCTTCATGCGCTGTTCGTCCGGCTGCCCTTTAGTGAATAGTGTCAACTCGTGCCGCCCGCACAGGTAGGCCAATGTTTCCGCCACATCCGCGAACGGTACGACGGGTTGCTCTAGGATGCGAAGCGCAAAGCCCTTCACCGCCGCGAGATCTTCGTCGCGAATAGCCCGCTCAGCCAGCCGCGCGTAGCACTGTTGGAGGTTGGCACCGAAGTTGGCCGAGCCGTAGCCATGCACGCGGCTGTTGGCCAACTCGATCTCGTCCAGTACGGCGCGCACCTCGGCCGGGCTCAATGTGGAGTGGTCCAGGAACTCGACGAACTGCTCGAAAGCCTCGTCAAAGTAGATATTGTTCTCCCAGAGCGTGTCGTCGGCGTCAATTAGCAGGTGTTGGCGCATAGGCGCTTGTTTTATCATGGCTCAGACGGCGGCCAGATGATTTTAAAACTGAAGCGAACCCCGGGGCTCTACATCGTCGGCTTCATGGGAAGCGGCAAAACGACGGTGGGCCGGGCTCTGGCCAAGCGCCTGGGCTGGCGTTTCGCTGACCTGGACGAAGATATCGAATCGCGCGAGCAGATGCGCATCAGCGAGATATTCGACCAACGTGGCGAGTCTGAATTCCGCCGCATTGAGCATGAAGCGCTCCGCCGCCGTGTTGCCGACGTGGCGCGCGGCGTGCCCTGGGTGATCGCCGTCGGCGGCGGCTGTTTCACCGTGCCGCAGAACTTCGATTTGATTTCCAACCACGGCCTGTCGCTGTGGCTGGACGCCCCGCTGGATGTGGTCAAAATGCGTGTCGCTCACTCATCCACGCGCCCGTTGGCGCGCGATCCGGAACGTTTCGACCAGCTTTTCCAGGAGCGCCACGCCGCCTACGAACGTGCGGATTACCGGATTGAAATCGGCGCGGGCGGCTCGCTCGCCGCCGTCGAATCCATTCTCCAACTGCCCATTTTCTAAGGAGCCGCGATGAAGCCTGAGATGAGACTGCGCCGCGTAGCGCGCGCCATCGTCCGCGCCGCCATCGAAGCCGCCAACCCGGCACGGGCCGTCGAACGCGCGCTCGAAAAGCTGTCCGTCGACCGTTACGAGCGCATCATCGTGGTGGGAGCCGGCAAGGCTTCGGCTGAGATGGCGCGCGCTGCCGAACGCGCCCTCGGACGCCGCATCAGCGCGGGCCTGATCAACACGAAATACGGTCATCTGGCCAAGTTGAAGCGCATCGAGCTGAACGAGTGCGGCCATCCGGTGCCTGACCAGAATGGCGTGGAAGGCGCGCGCCGCATCGCCGCGCTGGCCGCCGGCGCCGGACCGCGCGACCTGGTGCTGGCGCTGATTTCAGGCGGCGGCTCCGCACTGCTGCCGTTGCCAGCCGAACCCGTAACGCTCCAAGAGAAGCAAACCACCACGCGTCTGCTGCTGGCCTGTGGCGCGACCATTCACGAAATCAACGCCGTCCGCAAGCATCTGTCCGCCATCAAGGGCGGCCAGTTAGCGCGGCTGGCGGCGCCCGCCACCGTCGTGGCGCTGCTGCTGAGCGACGTGGTTGGCGATCCGCTGGACGTGATCGGTTCCGGCCCGTGCGCACCGGACGCCTCGACATTCGCCGACGCCTGGACCGTAGTCACAAAATACGGACTCGAAACAAAAGTCCCGGTCTCCGTGCGGGAGCGTCTGACCGGTGCGGCCAAAGAGACGCCCAAGGCTGGCGACGCCTGCTTCGCGCGCGTCAGAAACGAAATTGTGGGCTCCAACCGCCTGGCCGTCGACGCCGCGGCGCGCGCTGCCCGTGAGGCTGGCTTCCGGCCGCTGGTATTGTCAACAACCATCGAAGGCGAAACACGCGACGTGGCCGCCATGCACGCCGCCATTGCGCGCGAGGTGCTCGCAACAGCCCGCCCCGCACGCCGCCCGCTGTGCCTGATCTCCGGTGGCGAGACAACGGTCACGATTCATGGTGAGGGACTGGGTGGACGCAACCAGGAATTCGCCTTGGCGGGCGCAATCGCGTTGTCCGGGCTCAACGGCGTGCTGATTGCCAGCGCAGGCACAGACGGCACCGATGGCCCCACCGACGCGGCCGGAGCCTGGGCCGACGGCGCCACGGTGGAGCGCGCCGCCGCGCTAGGCTTGAGCGCGAAGCAGTTTTTGGCGCGCAACGATTCCTATCACTTCTTCGAGCCGCTGGGCGACCTGATCAAGACCGGCCCCACCGGCACGAACGTGATGGATATCCGCCTAGTGCTGGCCGGCTGAGACCTGCGGCTTCGCGAATGAACCGATGAGGCCTGCGGCCAGCACCGCCGCGCAGCCCAGCACGTTCATCCATAGAAACGCGACGTCGGTGGTGAACCACACCGCAAACACAACCGCCTCGCCCACCAGCACGGCCCAGAAGGCCGCTGTGCCACGCACGCGCGGGAAGAAGAACGCCAGCACGAATACGCCGAGCATGGAGCCGTAGAATAACGAGCCGAGCTTATTGACGGCCTCCACCAGCGAGCCCAGGCCCTGCGCATAATACGCCGTGATGACTGCGTACATGCCCCAAAACGCCGTGAGCCAGCGTGACGCGTTCAGGTAATGGCGGTCCGTGCCGCCGGGCCGCATAAACCGCTGGTAAACGTCCACCATGCTAACTGTGGCCAGCGAATTCACCTCCGCCGAGATGGTCGACATGGCTGCGGCGAAGATCGCTGCCATGATCAGGCCGACAATGCCGACGGGCATGTAGCGTGTGACAAAGCGCAGGAAGATGTAGTTCGTGTCCTTGGCGTCTGCCGCGCCGGCAACCTTTGCGGCGTCGGCACGCACGGCGTCGAGCTCACGCTGGCGCTGCGGGAACGCATTCCAATCGGCGTGTTGCGCGGCGTCACGGCGAGCCTCGAACGCCGCATTGTAGCGCGCGTGCAACGGCTCATAACCAGCCGTGCGTTCCAACCGCGCCTGCGTCTGCGGATTGAAGTTCTCCGGTGGACGCACGTAGACGTGAAAGACGAACACCATGGCGCCGATGAACAGGATGAAGAACTGCATCGGAATCTTCGCCACGGCGTTGAACAGCAGGCTGAGCCGGCTCTGCGTGACGTCGCGACCGGTGAGATAGCGTTGCACCTGGCTCTGGTCGCAGCCAAAATACGCTAGCGCGAGGAACATGCCGCCAATCAGGCCGCTCCAAATGTTGTACTGATCGTTCGGATTGAAATGCCAGACAATCGGGTTAAGCCGGCCGGCCGCGCCGGCCACCTGTAGCGCGTCGGTGAAATGCACGCCCGCCGGCAGCAGGGCAATCACCGTCACCAGCGCGGCCAGCAGCCCAACAGTCATCACAATCATCTGCACAAAGTCAGCCCACGTGACAGCCGCAATGCCACCGCTTACCGTGTACGCCACCACCAGCACGCCCATCAGCAACGCGGTCCATTCAGCCGACCAGCCAAGGATCACCGTCAGCACCACCGCCGGCGCCGACAGCGATACGCCCACGGCCAAGCCGCGTGACAACAGAAAGATGACGCTCACCAGCGCGCGCGTTTTCGCGTCGAAGCGCCGCTCCAGGTATTCGTACGCCGTGTAGACGCCGCTCGAATGGAAGCGCGGCACAACCACGGCGGCAATGACAATCATGGCCAGCGGGAGGCCCAAATACATTTGAACGAACCGCATGCCATCGGCGTAACTCTGGCCCGTAGTGGAGATGAACGTGATGGCCGACGCCTGCGTCGCCATGATGGACAGCCCCATGGCGTACCACGGCATGCTCTTGTTGGCGAGCAGGTATTTGGCCGTCGTGTCCGATCCGCGGCCGCGCCAGAGGCCGTAAAGCGTCACGCCCAGCAGTGACGCCACCAGCACCGCCCAATCCGCCGGCCTCATCGGTTCCAACTCCGTGTAAACCAGGCAAACAGTGCGATTAACGCCACCAAGTACACGACAATCGCCGTGTAGAGGCGCCGCCATGTACCAAGAATGGGTGGTCCGCTCATCGTCCGGCGCTCACCAGGTTGGCAAAAAGGCGGTAAGCGCCGGGAACGCCTGCGGGCAGTTCACGAAACCAGACGTAGGTCGTATAAATATAGACACCCTTACCGACTTTGGCATAGAGCAGACCGCCCGGGTGCGCGGGCTCGCCGGGATCGGAAGTATCAAGCACCGTCTGGTAATGCGAGTCCCACTGCGACGGGAAGTACAGCGCACGCTCCTGCACCCAGCCGTTAAAGTCAGCCTCCGTGATGTGGTTGGGCGACTGCATCAGCTTGTGATCCACAGCGAGGATCTTCACCGGCGCCTCTTCCACCGTCGTGCGATCGCGCCCGATCTGAATGGGCCACGGCCCGACGTGCTCGAACAGCCGCGGATTGCCGCCTCCGCCCGGCCCACCCTCCACCACGTTGTACTGCACGATGAACGTCCCGCCCTGCTCCATGTACTCGCGCAGGCGCGGGTAATTGGCGCGCAGATCGGTGCGCACATTCCAGGCGCGCACTCCGGCGACGATGGTGTCGAAACGCGCCAGGTCGCCACGCGCCAAGTCGTTGGCGTCCAGCAGCGTCACCTCGCAACCCAACTCACTCAGTGCCGCCGGCACCGTGTCGCCCGCGCCCATCACATAGCCGACGCGGCGCGCCGTCACGCGGATATCCTCGCGCAACAGCTTGGCCACGGCCGGGCGCAGTACCGTCTGCGGCGGAATGTGTTCGTAGTCGATGCGGATCAGTTGATTCATCCAGGTATTGGCGCCGACGCGCGCCGTCGCCTTCAATTCTCCGCGCGAGGCCGCCTGCGGCGGCGTCACCGTGAACTGCACGCGCGCCACTTGCCCAGCCTCGACCAGCTTGAAGGCGGCCTCGGCCGGAGCAACGCTCCAACCCTGCGGCGCGTTTAGCGCGACGGCGCCCTCCACCGCGCCCACCGTGGCACTGGCCTCCACCGTAATCACGCGCGGCTTGGCCGTCGTGAACACGAGCACTCCGTCAGCCAGTTGCAGCGACACCGGCGGTACGATGACGAACGGCTGCGTCAACTCACCACGCACGCGGTCGACGTAGCGGTTCTCCACCGCGCGTACAAGTTCAAACGGCTCACCCTCCACCGAGCAACGGAACCGCGCGCGCAGGGTGGGCATAGCCTCCGCCGGGCCTATGTCGGCTCGGTTCGCAATCTCGTAATGGTCGCCCGCACGCGTGGCCCGCAACTGCAACGGCTGCGAAAGCGGCTGATCCGCGGGAATGCGTAGCTCGGCCTGCGCGGTGTACGGCTTGTTGGGCTCAAGATCGGCACCCTTGAATGCAGGCGCGCCGGCGATGCCTTCCAGCGTCACGCCCTCCAGCCGCACGCGCGCGTGCCCACGGCTCACAGCCGTGAGCGATAGCCCGACGTTGCTGGCCGGAGTAGTTTGCGCGCGCGCCGTGTTCACTTCCAGCCACAAGCCCGCAGCTTGCGCCAGCGCCTCGTCCAATTCGCTCAGCTTTTCCCGTGTCTCGGGCATCGTCACCATCAGCTTGCGAGCCTTGATCAGCGCGGGAATTACGCGTTCCGGTGCGTCAATCGAATAGGCCGCCACCGCCTCATCCAGCGCCTGCGCGACAGCCGCGCCGCCGGGTAAACGGTTCCAGCTTGCGTCGACGCCATCGAAGATATCTTTCACGGCGGGCTCGCCCACGTAGTTGATGAAGTAGTTGGGCGCCGTGCCCTTGCGCTCCGGCGCGCCCATGCCCTGCGAGCGATGTTGGCTGCGGCTGATGCCCGCCAACTCGCCGTAGCCCAGGCCGAGAATCGGATTGTACTCGCCCGCATCGAGCATCACGGTCTTCGGTTGCGCGCCGAGTTCGCGCTCCTGTTCGCGCGTGAATGCGAATCCATTCCACAGCAAACGCTTCGGCTGCCAGATTTGCACTTCGCTGAGTTGCTCCGGAAAAGCCTTCGGGTCACCGGCCAGCTTGAAGGCTTCCTGGCCCAGAATAGATGACGCCTGGTGATGACCATGCCCGTCGCGTGGCGTGCCGGAGAAGCGCACAATCACCACGTCCGGACGATAACGGCGGATGATCCAGACGATGTCGCCGAGCACCTCCTGCCGGCCCCACTTGGCAATCGTCTCATCGGCCGTTTTCGAAAAGCCGAAGTCGATGGCGCGTGAAAAGAATTGTTCGGCGCCGTCGTAGCGCCGCGCGGCCAGCAGTTCCTGCGTGCGGATGACGCCCAGTAGATCGCCAATTTCGTTGCCGATCAGATTCTGCCCACCCTCGCCACGGGTCAGCGACAGATACGCCGTTTTGTAGTGCCGGCCCTGCGCGCAATATGCCAGCAGCGCTGTGTTTTCATCATCCGGATGCGCGGCTATGAGCAGCACGCGGCCAACCACGCGCAACTGTTCAAGCTGCTGCTTCAGCGCGGGCGAGCCGCCCAGGCGGCGTGGCTGGGCCATGGCAGACAGGCCCAGGGCAAGAATCAAGACAAGGGTGGACCAGCAACGGAAGAGACGGGTCATTCAGGCTCCGATTGAACCATTGTACGGGCAGGATCGGCATCGCCGAAGACCCGCCCGGCGGCATCAAGCTTCCGGCTTCTTTCCAAGGTTCTGCTGGATCATCTGACTAATGCCAGAGAAGATGTCCACCGGCAGCGGAAACACAACGGTCGTGTTTCGTTCCGTGCCGATTTCGACCAGCGTCTGCAGGTAGCGCAGCTGGATGGCGGCCGGCTGCTTCTGGATCACTTCGGCGGCCATGGCCAGACGCTCGGCAGCCATGAATTCGCCTTCGGCGTGGATCACCTTGGCGCGGCGCTCGCGTTCGGCCTCGGCTTGCCGGGCGATGGCGCGCACCATCTGCTCGGCCAGATCCACCTGCTTCACTTCCACCAGCGATACCTTGATGCCCCAGGCCGAGGTGTGCGTATCGAGGATGGTTTGCAGGCGCGAGTTCAGCATCTCGCGATTGCTCAGAAGTTGATCGAGATCCACCTCGCCCAGCACACTGCGCAGCGTAGTCTGTGCCAACTGCGACGTGGCGTAAAGGAAATTCGCAACCTCGACGACGGCCAACGTCGGGTCGATCACGCGGAAGTAGACCACCGCGTTGACCTTCAGCGTGACGTTGTCATGCGTGACCACATCCTGTGACGGCACCTCCAGCGCCTCGATGCGCAGCGAGATCCGCACCATGCGGTCCACCGGGGCGAAAACGAGAATGATGCCGGGGCCTTTGGGCTGCGGCAGCACGCGGCCCAGGCGAAAGATCACGCCGCGTTCATATTCGCGCAGGACTTTGATGGAGGAGAGCAGGTAGACGACCAGGATCGCTATCACCAGCATCCACGGTCCGATTTCGAACGGCATATCAGCCTCCCAGTTCAGCAGGATTGTTGTCGGATTCCACGTCCAGTATCAGGCCATGAATGGCAGTGACGCGGACCGCCGTGCCCGCCGGCAGCGGGTGCGCGGCTTGTGCCTGCCACGTTTCGCCGTGAACCTGCACCATGCCGCGCGGGCTCAGCTCAGTCAAAGCGACGCCGGCAAGTCCGATCATGCCCGCCGCGCCGGTCGACACCGGCAGACGGCGCGCACGGACGACAATGGTCACCAGAAACAGCACAATCAGGGCGAAAGGCAGCACCAAACCAATGGCAACCGAGACGCGCACGCGCATCTCGGGAATCGGTCCTTCGAACAGCAGCAGCGCGCCCAGGAACATGGCCACCACACCACCCGCGCCCAACACGCCGTGCGACGTGATTTTCACCTCCAGCACGAACAGCACCAGCGCCAGCAGCAGCAGTCCCACGCCTACCCAGGAAAATGGCAGCACGGTGAATGACATTAACCCCAGCAACAGGCAGATGCCGCCCGCGACGCCCGGGAAAATGGTGCCCGGGGCGTTGAATTCGACGTAGAGGCCCAGCGCGCCCAGCACCAACAGCGCTAGCGCGATGTTCGGATCCGACAGCGCAATGCGCAGCTTCTGGCTCGGGCTGGTCTGGTAGCGTTCAATCACGGCGCCAGCGGTGTGCAGCGTCTGGTGGGCGCCGTCGAAACGGACGATTTCGCGGTTGTCGATCGCGCGCAGCAGCTCCGCCTCGTCGCCGGCAATCAGATCAATGAGCTTCGCTTGCAGCGCTTCTTTTTCAGTGAACGACTTGCTTTCGAGCACGGCTTTCTCCGCCAGCTCGCTGTTACGGCCGCGCCTTGCCACCAGGCTGCGCAGCGACGCCGCGGCGTCGTTCTCGATCTTCTTCATCATCGTCGGGTCGATCTGCGTTCCCGTGATCGACACCGGGTGAGCCGCTCCCGTGTTAGTGCCGGGCGCCATGGCCGCGACGTCGCCGGCTTCAAGCAGGAAGAAGCCGGCCGACGCGGCTCGTCCACCGCTGGGAGTCACGAACGCAACCACCGGCACAGGCGAGGCGACCATTTTTTCGATGGCTTCCCGTGTGGCGTTGGAGAAACCGCCCGGGGTATTCAGGCGCAACAGCAGAACGGAACAGTGTTTCCCGCTAGCTTGCTGCACCGCCTGGGCGATGATGTCCACCGTGACCGGGTGAATCACCTGGTCCAGATCCACCGCTAGCGCGCAGCGCGTCTGGCCGAAAGTGGGTGTGACAAGCGAGAGGACAGTCAGCGGGAGTAGCGCCAGCCGGAGCAGAATCCGCATGGCCCGCCTCCTCTCCGCCCCTACAATAGCAGAGTTCGGCGCCGGCGCTTCCCCAAATTATTGCCATCAAATCACGTTGATTTCGCGCCTCAGGCGAAATCCACGCGCAGCACTTCGTCGAACTGCGAACGCAGGCCGATGGGCATGGTGACAGTGGCGTTGCCGTCCTTGTACTCGATGGTGGCCGGCGCGCCGGTGCGCAGCAGCGTGGCCTTCAGCGGGCGCGGGCAACCATGGATCGTGGCATGGCGCTGGACGCCAAACAGATGCAGGTACCACGTGTTGCCTCGCAATGTGGTGGGTGCGGTGGTCTGCGCCAGCTTCTTCAGCGGCACGACCTTCTCTAGCGACTCGCCGCTGTGCTGCATCCAGTCGGCCAGTTCACGGCAGATCCGGTAGTAGTCGTCGGCCATCGTACCGTCCTTGCGCGGGCCGAAGTCCGGTAGGTAGTTGCCGCCCCAGGCGCGGTTACGGACCAGCCGTTCAACAATGTATGCCGTGCTACGGCAGGCGGTCTCCGGGCCGGTGTACGACCAGCCCCCGCACAGCGCCTCGCACTGCTCCCAGGCGCCCTCGGGCGGCGCATCAGGAGCGCGATTTTCAAACTCGGTGGAAAAGTCGCCCCACGTCGGACGTGCCGACCAAAGACGGTAACGGTCATTGGTGACGATGCCGGGCTGAAGTTTGCGGACGTAGGCATCCATCTCGTCACCGTGAATGTCGATTCCGGGAGGCCAGTCGTAGCCATCCCACCACAACAGATCGATCTTCCCGTAGCGGGTGAGCAGTTCGGTCACTTGACCCTTGACGTACGCGTAGAAAGTCTCGAAGTGCTTCTGGATCTCCGGCAAGGGAGCATCGACGTAGCGCGGCAGGCCCAGCGCCTGCTCCGGACGGCGATAACGGAAGTCCGACTTTCGCAGCGGGTAGCCCAAATACGGCCACCCTTTTGGATTGAACAGCCAGTTACCCGGTGAATAATAGATTCCGGCCTTCAAGCCATACCGGCGGCAGGCCTCAAGAAAAGGCCCCACCAAGTCGCGTCCGCCCATGCACTGCTTCGTACCGAAGTCGCCGTAGTCGCTCGGCCACAGCGCATAGCCGTCATGGTGTCTCGTGGTGATGGCGGCATATTTAAAGCCCGCAGTGGCGGCAGCAGCTATCCAGGCGTCAGGATCGAATTTCTGTGGGTTGAACTCCTTGGCCTGAGCAATGTAGTTTTGTACCGGCCAAGCGCCTTTCTTGCCGCCGACATCACCATAGAAACCCCAGCCGAGTTCAACCTCCCGAATGGTGCAGATGCCCCAGTGCAGGAACAGCCCGAAGCCGGCGTCCGGGAACCAGGACGGTGTGCCAGTGTGCCGCGCCGAGCCAGTACGCGCAAAGGCCTCCGTTTCCTGTTGTGGCTGTTGCGCCACGAGAGGCGCGGCAGCGGTGGCAAGCAGAAGTTCGCGTCGTGTCATTGGTGATAGATCTCGTAGATTCGCTTCTGTTTTGGATCCGTCGATTTAGCATATCCCTGAATCACGTGATCCAGGCCGTCCATCAGTTTGCGGGCAGTGTCGGCATAGAGCTGATCCGCAGCCGTGCGCGACACCTCGGCCAGCGGCTTTAGTTCGCCCGACTTCAACAGCCGCGCGCGCTCCCCGGCGGCTCGCAGCATATCCACGGCCACGGCGGCGTGCGCGGCCTCATAGGCATCGCCCATTCCGGCGGCTTTCATGCGCGCGCAGAACGCAGCCATCCGCTCAGCGCCTTTCGGCGCCGGCGCCGTCTCTTCCACCGGAGCCGCGGCGGCACTGGCCTTCGCGCCGCCCAGCAGAATCTGAACGTGCGCCACGGCCGGCAACCGCTCCGCACGCAACTTCACCGACTGTGCGTCGAATTCCTTTGAGCTTTGGCCATTGATGACGACGCCCGTCACCGCGCCCGTGCCGCGCGTCGACAGATACAGCTTGTGCGAGCCGAAGCGCACCGGAAAGCGCTGATCCAGTTCCGTGATCCCACCTGGAATGTGTGGCAGCACGGTGAGCCCGTCTGCGCGATAAAGATATTCGAACAGGCCGCGGATCAACCCGGCCGGAACGGCGAAAGAGTCGTAAACAACATTGATGGGCTGGTTGGGCTGATACAGCCCGTTGCCGAAGTCCACCAGGTTGTTGTCCATGCGGAACGCCTCGGCGTACTTCAGAATGCGCTGCATCGAGCGCTTCATATCGTCGTACTGCCCCAGCCGTGCGTAGCCCATCAGCATGCGCCCTTCGCACGTCGACCAATGTCCGCCGTTCACCCAGTGGCCGAAGCGGAACATGCCCTTTGGCTCTTCGTACATGTCGTCGAGCGACGGGTAGTTGGTGATGATCAGGTCGTACGGCCGCAGCCCGGGCAGCGACGCGATCTTGTCATAGATCTTTCGCGCCTGCGCGTCGTCCACCACGCGGAATGCGATGGCGTCGTGGTTCGGCGCGGCCTCGAAATACCCATACTTCGCCTGGCCCAACACCCCGTGGCGCGTGCCGTCCGGATCCACCGATTTGACGAAGTAGCCTTCGTCCGTCATCAGCTTCGGCAGGCCGGAACGCACCGCTTCGCGGCGCGCCGTGTAGAGCTTCACCTTGTCCACGGCGCCGGCCATCTTTTCCAGTTCTATCAGCCGGTCGAGCGCCGCGATGTAGGTCACCGACAGCCCGGCCAGATAGGCCTTATCGTACGTGCCGTCCGGCTTGCGGTAGCCGGCGTAGCTGGGCGCCATCAGATTGCCGGCCGCCCCGGCCAGCATTAGATTGTTCTTCGGATCACGGCGTGTGTCCAGAAAATTGGCGGCGCGCTCCAGGCGCGGCAATTCCCGCCGGATGGCCGGCATATCACGCTCAATCAGGTGCATCTCGGACTGCATCACCAGCCCAGCCGCGGTGAACTCCACGCCCCAGTCGTGCATCCAGTACTTCACATCACCCTGGCGGTAGACAATCCAACCCGGGCGTGCAGCGTCGCATAGCGTGCCGTCGGGCGCCACCCAGTCGTACGGCGGCGGACCGCCCACGCGTTTACCATCGCCCATCTGGCTCCACCACAACTCCTGTGAGTTGCGGATGAACGTCGTGTAGGGCTCGGTCAGAAACGGCAGCGATGTGTACGTCGTGCCATAGGAGTTCTGTATCCACCAGGCGTCCCACGTCGGGCCTTCGGTGAAGCCGTTCCAGCGCGGCTCGTAGAACATGGCGATGCTCTCGAACTCGGCGTCCGGCGTGAACATCCGCCGCGCCTTTTCGAGCAGTTTTAAGTACTCGACATCACCTTTTCCGCGAAAATAGCGTCCCTCGAAGCTCTGCGCCGCCAGGGTTGCCGTGCACAAGAGAATCACTGCCAGCGCGCGCTTCATTTCGATCCCTCCATCGTGACGGCGCGGATTGCGAAATTGCGCGTGTCCGCGATATAGAGCGTGCCGGATGCGTCTACCCCCACCGCACGCGGCCAATTCAGCTCCACGCCGGGCGTTTTCACCGCCGTGATGACGCCCTTTGAGACAACACGAATCCGATTCGCCCCCGCGTCCGCGATGAACACTCGCCCCGCCTTGTCCACGGCGACTCCGCACGGGTTGCGTAGCGTGGCGCGCGTAGCCGCGCCGCCGTCGCCCGCGTCACCATAGACGCCGGTACCGGCGAATGTCGTGATCACCCCCTTGGCGAGTTTCAGCACGCGCGCGCCATTGGTGTCAGCGACATAAAGCGCGCCCGACGCGTCCAGCGCCACGCCCGACGGACCTTTCAGGTGCTCCGGACCAATCACCGTCGTGATGATGCCGTTCGAAACCTTGCGCACGCGGTGGCGGGCCCACTCGGCGATGTAAAAATCTCCGTTGGGCGCAACCGCCAGTCCGAGCGGGTTGCCAAGCATGGCCGACGTCGCCGCACGGTCGTCACCGTTGTAGCCTTGAAGGCCGTTGCCGGCGATGGGCGTTGCTTCGCCATTGACAATCCGATAGACATGCCCGCCGGAAGGGTCGGCTACATAGACATTACCCGCCGCATCCAGCGCTATGCCCGATGGGCGATGCCACGACGGCCGCCCTTTTGTGACCGAAGTGCTCTCGCCCGTCCGGGCGTCGTAACGCATCACGGCGCGGTGCGCGGCTACGGTGAAATACACGTCACCAGACGGGGCCACCGCAATCATTGTGGGCGTCCCCGTAGGGCCGCCAAGAATCGGCGCACCGCTGATGAGCGTGCGCACCTGTGCCGGCGCCAGACCGGCCAGGCAAACGAGGGTTGTTATAAGATACTTCACTGCTTCAATAGAGTCTGAATGACGTGCTTGAGGGCGGTTTCGGCGCCGGGCGCCGTGGCGGAGGCCAGAGGCTCATAGCCGCCTTCGGCATACGCTTTATCGGGGCAGATGTAGCCAACACTCACATCGCCATAGCCGGCCAGCGCGACGAACTCCTTCGGCCGCACCGACTGTGCGAAACGCTGGAATTCGAGCAGCGGCTCGCCGGGCAGAAACAGCGCGCGCGCCGGGCCAAGCTTCAGCTCCTGCACCTCAAGCGGCGTCTTCCGTTCGGCAAACGCCACAATATTGGCGGCCTTCAGCCGGTCGGCATCGGCGCTGGTCTTTTTCAACTCCTGCTTCGCCGCATCAACCTGCGCCGGCGTCGCCAGCCGCTTGGGCAGCGTCAACGGCGCGTCGGCCCACGCCAGTTGTTTCGCTGCGCTGTACTTGGTGGAATCGGACGACGCTTTCAGGCCATCATAGAGCCGCGCCGCCAGGCCGGCCTGGGCCGCCTTGGTTCTGTCGTTGTACTTGCCCACAGTGGTGTCGCCGGCGGCTCCGGTGAAGTAGATCTGGAAGACGCCTTCTTCCTTCTCGAACTTCTCGCGCGCCATGTTGACGATGTCGCCCGAGACGCGGCCGTCGCAGCAGAACGTCTGCGGATGGGTGGCGTAGAAATGGAGCCTGACCATCGGCTTGGCGCCCTTGGCCAGCGTGATGGTCTTGAGCACAGGATCGATATCGCCTTCGGGCGCGGCTCCAAGCTCGGCGTTGTTGCCACTGCCGCTCCAGCGCGTCACGGGCTCGCCCTTCGGGCCCTTTAACCGGCGCGCCGAACCAACGCGCTCCACGCGCGCCTGGCCCAAGCCCACTTGATCGAACGGCCGCAACTCGCCCACGGCCTTGCGCGCGGCCGCGGCCACACGGTCGGCAAGCTCTTCCAGGCCCGAATCGGTGTACTCCACCTGCGTCGGCACACCCAACGCCTTCATCACGTCGAAGGCATTGCTGTAGACATACGGAGCCGCGTGCTGATGCACGGCCTGCAGCGCCGTGTTTTCCACTTTGGCGCCGGCGGCCTTTGCCAGACGCGACCGGAAAAGCTGGTGCGTACGCCCGCCCGCTCCACACCAATCGATGGTGCAAAGGACGACGCGTGTCTTGCCGTCGTCAATAATCACGCCTTTCGCGTAGAGCGGATCCAGCACCTCCTTTGTCGGCACGAGCGGGATCATCGGCTGACCCATCTGCGGCGTAACATCAGCTCGAAACGTGGCCAGACGCAACTCGCCAGCCTGTAAGGACAGGCTGGCGAGCGCGAGTACGGCCAGAGTGCGAATACGCATTCTGTTTGTGACTCCTCTATGGCTTGACGCTAAACAGGTCGGCGCGGAATTTCGCTCCGTCCTCTTTGATCCGCCCGATGGAATACACCGTGCCGTCCTTGGCGACGGCAATGGAGTTCACATAGAGCGGCCGGTCGCCATTCTCAAAGAAGATGGCGCCGTGGTCGGTGTACTTGTGCGCATCCAGATCATAAGTGATCAGGTGCAAATCCTCGACCCCCTTGGCCTCGCCCTTGGCTGTGGTGGCCTTGCCGGCAATGCGATGGCCGTTCTCATAGATCGGCCCACCGGTCAGATAGTAGATGGTGCGGCCATCCGGCCCCAGCGTGAAGCCCAGGTAGCCGTAGCTGAACTGATCGAACATACCGGCGCGCTGCGAGGGCTCCGACGTGATGCGGTCCAGCACCTCGACACGGCCCTCTTTGGGATCGAAGCTGAACAGGTAGCCCGAATTGCCGTGCACGCCGTAGAACTTGCGGTCCGCCTGACGCCATGCAATCTGGCGCCAGTTGTAGGCCATGTGGCCCGGCGACATCGGATCGTACAACCCGAAGTAATCCTTCTTCATGTTGTCGGTGGTGACGTCGTCGATCACTTCGGTGTCGTAGTGGTAGTGGTGGATGGTGCCTTCGCCGGTGGTGAAGTATACTGAGCCGTCCTCGGGATTGATGGCCAGCGACCGGCAGATGGTGCGGTACGTCGCACCCTTACCGTTCTCGCCCTTCTCGAAGAACGCGCCCAAATCCTTCCACTCCTTCTTCGCCAAGTCGTAGCGGAAGAAGTAGCCGGTGGGCCATGTCAGGCCGTAAATGCGGCTGCGGCTCTTGTCCAGGTTCATGGTCAGGATGCCTTCGCCGTGCGGTTCGGTGGCCAGATTCTCGAACTTGCCGGTCGCCATGTCATAGGCCAACAGGTGGCCGCCGCGATACGCCTTCCAGCCGGCTGGCGGAATCCCGGGCTTCTCCATGTCGTCGATGATCGAGTAATAGCCCAGGTGCGTGGAAAAGTAGAGCTTGCCGTTCGACTCGACGAAGTTCACGTGGCTCTTGCCCTGCGAAATCACCTTCTGGTCCTTCTCGCCGCACGCCTCGGTCAGGTCGCCGACGTGCTTCGTCTGCTTCGTGGCCGGATCGTAGGAATACATCTGCCCGGCGACATCGTACGGCTCGGCGCTGAGCACATAGTAGATGCGCCCGTCGCTGGCCGCGCCCATGCCGTTATAGGTGTCATGCGCCCACTTAAAGCCGGAGTTGAAAGTCTTCGCGGCCAGTTTTCCGGTGCTGGCGGCTGGCTGTGCCGGCTTCGCGGTCTGCGGCGGTACACACCCGGCAAGAAATAGAGAAAATCCAAGCGCAAGCGCGCTGATTGCGGTCTTCATCGTGAACCTCGTTCGTCGAACTACAGCTTGGCCAGGTCGGCGCGGTGCGCCCAAACCTTTTCAAAAGCCTTGACGTATTGGTCGATCACATCGTCCGCCGGGCCGTGCATCAACGGCAGGAAGATGTGCGTCGCGTTCACCTGCGTATCGCCGGCAAGCGACTTGGGGATCACTGGTGCATGATGCCACCACTTGGCCTCGGAGTAGATCTTCAGCGTGTGCTGCTGCGGATAATCCCAGAAGCTGGCGCCCACGCCTTCGGCCTGCAGCGCCTTCACCAGTGTGCCGCGCGAGAAGCCGGCCTTCTTGCTGTCGAGGAACAGCATGTTGCCGTTGTAGTAGACGCGGTCCTGGTCGGCGCGGCAGCGCGGCTCGCTCAGGCCGGGCAACTGCAAAATGCGGTCATTCAGCGCGCGGATATTCTTCTTGACCTGCGCATTGCGGCCGTCCAACGTACGCAGTTGTTCGCGCGCCAGCGTGGCGGCCAGCGGATGCATGCGGTACTTCTGGCCAAAACCGGTGCCTTCATAGACGCGCATCGGGCTGTCGGCCGGGAACGACTTGGGTAGATCGTAGTTGCCGAACGTCGTAGCCCGCTCAAAGTAGGCACGCGTCCGGTACATACCCATGCCGCCTTCGATGGCCGGCATCACCTTCGACGCCTGGTAACTGTAAATGGCCATCTCGCCAAACGTGCCCATCTTCTTGCCCTGCATGGAGGCGCCGTGCGCGTGCGCCGAGTCTTCCAGCAGGATCAGGCCCTTTTCCTTGGCCCACGCGCCGATGTGATCCATCTCGCAGGGCAGGCCCCAGGAGTGCATCGGCACAATCGCCTTGGTCCGCGGCGTCAGCTTGCGCTTGGCGTCTTCCAGATCGAAGCAGGCGGTCTTCGGATCGATGCCCACGAAAATCGGCACCAGGCCGAAGAAGCGCATGGCCAAGCAGGTAGCGAAGAAGGTGTACGACGGCACCATGATCTCGCTGCCCGGCGGCAGGTCCAGCGCGAAGTACATGCTGGTCAGCGCGGCCGAGCCGTTGACGTGCGCCTTCACGAATGGCGCCTTCGTATAGTCCTGCCATTCCTTCTCAAAGGCCGGGATCTCGGCATAGAACTTGCCGCCGTCGATCACCGCCCGTAGCGCGTCTTTTTCCGCCGTGCCGTAACGCGGCCAGGCCGACAGGCCCGACAGCCGCTTGGCCGGAATGGTGACGGTTTTCGGCCCGCCGTTCAGGGCCAGGGTTTCCACGCTCGCAGCAGACGCCAGCGCCGACGCTCCTAACACGGCTCCGCTCGTCTGAACGAAGCTCCGGCGTGTGCGCCCATCGTTTTCGGTGTTGCTCGACATACTTCCCTCCCTCAGATCGCCGGCCGAAGCCGTCCTGGCCGGGCTTTTCCGTGCCGGCACTGGTCTGGAGTTTACCAAGTTCCATGGCCGAAACGAGGGGGCTGAGTTTGACAAAAGCTTCATGTAGGATGGAATGCGTTCGTCGAGGAGTCATAGGCTTATGCAAGACAAAGCATCCATACTCAGGGCGGCTCTGGATCGCCGCCAGGCCCTGGTTGTGCCCGGATGTCACGACGCCATGAGCGCGCGCATCATCGAGGCCGCCGGCTTCGAGGCCATTCAGGTTTCCGGATTTGGTGTGGCAGGCTCGCTATTAGCGTTGCCCGACGTCGGCTTCGTCGACATGAAAGACGTGCTGGATATTACCGGCAACATTACGCGCGCCGTGAAAATTCCGGTGATGGCCGACATAGACACAGGTGGCGGAAACGCCCTGAATGCGGCCCGTGTAACGGAACGGCTGATCGAGATGGGAGTTGCCGGAGTCAACATCGAGGATCAGGTTTTTCCGAAACGTTGCGGCCATATGGAGGGCAAACAAGTAATTCCAGCTGAGGAAATGGCCGGAAAAGTTCGCGCCATGGCCGACGCGCGCAAACGTCTTGGAAAGGACATTGTCATCAATGCGCGCACCGACTCATATGCCCCGCTTGGCATTCAGGAAGCCATTCGCCGCGCCAACCTTTATCTCGATTCCGGGGCCGACATGGCCTTCATTGATGGCATCGGAACAAGGGCTGATATTTCTCTCGCTTTGAAAGAAATCCACGGAAAACTGTCGGTCAACCTGATGGACGCGGTCACTGGCGTCAAAACCGAGCTGATCCCCATTCCCGAGCTGGCCGCCATGGGAGTGGCGCGTGTCTCCATCCCGGTCGCCTCCATCATGGTCATGCACAAGGCGCTCACCGACTTCTTCACTGCCCTGAAGGCCGCCCCGGCCGGCATCCTGCCCGGCGAGACGCACCGCCTCACGGTCTTCAAGGACTACACAGCCTTTGTCGGCCTGCCCGAGTACCGCGCCCTGGAGCGCGAGTTCGTCAAAGGAGACGCCTGATATGGGTATGACGCTTGCTGAAAAAATCCTGGCGCGCGCCTCCGGCCGCGACGTCGTGCACCCCGACGAGATCGTGGTGGCCAAGGTCGACCTCGCCCTCAGCCACGAAAACGCCGATCTGGTGCGCAAGAGCTTTGCCGAAATCGGCATCCCCAAGGTGTGGGACCCGTCGAAGATCGTCATCATCTTCGATCACCGCATCCCGGCCGAAAGCGAAAAGACGGCCACCACGCATAAGGCCATCCGCGAGTTCGTGGCCGCGCAGGGCATTACCAACTTCTACGACGTCGGCCGCGGCGGCATCTGCCACCAGGTGCTGGCCGAACGCGGCCACGTCAAGCCCGGCATGGTGCTGGTGGGGACGGACTCTCACACCACCACACACGGCGCTTTCGGCGCCTTCGCCACCGGCATCGGCGCCACGGAGATGTCCGGCGTCTGGGCCGAGGGCAGTCTCTGGTTCAAGGTACCGTCCACCATCCGCATCCTGGTTGAAGGCCAGTTCCAGCCGTGGATCTCGGCCAAGGACCTGATCCTCTATGTCATCGGCAAGCTGGGCGCGGCCGGCGCCGACTACCGCGCCGTCGAGTTCGACGGCTCCGCCATCCGCGCGTTGACTATCGCCTCGCGCATGGTGCTGGCCAACCTCTCTATGGAGATGGGCGCGAAGGTGGCATTCACGCCGGTGGATGAGATCGGCCCCGACCCCGGCGCCACTTACGAGCGCATCATCGAAATCGACGCCGCGCGCGATCTGGCCGAGCCGCAGATCGCCTGCCCGCACAGCGTCGATAACGTCAAGCCGCTCTCCGCGCTGGGCGAGCTTCCGGTGCACCAGTGCGTGCTGGGCAGTTGCACCAACGGCCGCCTGGAGGACCTTGAAGTGGCCGCACGCATCGTCGCCGGCCGCACCGTGCATCCCCGCACACGCCTGATCGTGATCCCCGCCTCGCAGCTTGTCTATCGCGACGCCATGCGGCTGGGCTATCTCGAAACGCTGATGGCCGCCGGCGCCATCATCAACCCGCCCGGCTGCGGACCGTGCGTCGGCGTGCACCAGGGCATCCTGGCTGCCGGCGAGGTGTGCATCTCGTCCACCAACCGCAACTTCATCGGCCGCATGGGCAGCAAGGACTCCTCGGTCTATCTGGCCAGCCCCGCCGTGGTGGCCGCCTCGGCCATCGCCGGCCAACTGGCGCATCCGGCCGCCGTCATGGAGGTGAGCGTCAATGCCTGAGAGCAAACTGATTCTGCGCGGCACGGTCCGCGCCGTGCTCGGTGACAACATCGACACCGACATTATTTTCCCCGGCCGCTATCTGAACATCACGGACCGCGAGAAGACGGCCGAGCACCTCTTCGAACTGGCCTATCCGGACATCCAGCCCGCCATGCAAAAAGGCGAGTTTATTGTCGCGGCCAAGAACTTCGGATGCGGTTCCAGCCGCGAGCAGGCCGCCGCGGCGCTGAAGTTCGCCGGGGCCGGGGCGGTGCTGGCCGCCAGCTTTGCACGCATCTTCTACCGCAATTCGATCAATCTGGGGCTGCCCGCCGTGGTGGCGCCTGAGGCGTTCGACCACTGCAAGGCGGGCGACGAGCTTGAAATCGACCTCGCCGCCGGACGCGTCCGCAATCTCACCCAGGGCACGGAGTTCACCGCCGCTGCTCTGGACCCGCGCGCCGTCGAGTTGCTGGAGGCCGGCGGCCTGATCCCCTATCTGAAGAAGAAGCACGCCGCATAAGGAGCTTGAATCATGGCGAAATACCGCATTGCCTGGCTACCGGGCGACGGCATTGGCGTGGAGGTGTGCGAAGCCGCGCGCCTGGTGCTGGATGCCGCGGGGCTCGACGCCGAATACACACACGGCGACATCGGTTGGGAGTTCTGGGTGAAGGAGGGCGACGCGTTGCCCGGCCGCACCATGGAACTGCTGAAGTCCACCGACTGCGCCTTTTTCGGGGCCATCACCTCCAAACCCGTCAAGGAGGCCAACCGCGAGTTGGCCGAGCACCTGCAGGGCCAGGGCTTGGTCTACCGCAGCCCCATTGTCCGCATGCGCCAGTCGCTGGACCTGTACATCTGCCAGCGCCCCTGCCGCGCGCTGGCCGGCAACCCGCTGAACTACCGCGACGACATCGACATCGTCGTCTTCCGCGAAAACACCGAGGGCATGTACATCGGCGTCGAATTTCCCAAGGTGCCGGAGTCGTTCTTCACCGAGCCCGGCATGGCGCGCATCCCACGCGACGCCGCCATCAGCATCCGCTCGGTGACCCGCGCCTCGTCGCTACGTATTGTCGAGGCCGCCTTCGAGTTCGCCCGCAAGCACGGCCGCCGCAAGGTCACCGCCGTCCACAAGGCGAACGTCCTGCGCGCCACCTGCGGCGTCTTCGTCGAAGCCGCCAAGGAAGTGGCGGCGCGCTACCCGGACATCCAGTTCGACATGGCCAACGTCGACGCCATCTGCATGTGGCTGCTGAAGAATCCGGCGAATTACGACGTCATTGTCACCACCAACTTGTTCGGCGACATCCTCTCCGATCTTTGCGCCCAACTCGTTGGCGGCATGGGCTTTGCCTACTCGGGCAACATCGGCTCCAGCTATGCCGTTTTTGAGCCGACGCACGGCTCGGCGCCGAAGTATGCCGGGCTCTATAAGGTAAATCCGCTAGCCACCATCATGGCCGCCGCGATGATGGCGGAGTGGTTGGGAGAGACGGAGACCGGTGCAGTGATCCACGCCGCAGTCGCGGACGTGGTGAAGGCCGGCCAAGTGCGCACCTACGATATGGGCGGATCGGCCAAAACCATGGAAATGGCCGAAGCCGTCGCCGCGGCCGTTCGGGCCCATCGCAGCTAGGAAAATTGCGGCGCCCGTGGAATTTCAACGCGGGCGCCGTTCGCGGGAGGAGATAGGCGCTACTTGCCCCCTCGGTAACTCTGCCGGACACATCCGGCTGGACCGTTGTGTAGGCGGAACAGCCACGCCCCACCGTTCCAGCTTCATCTTACCCGCAAAGACGGGGACAGGCACTCAGGCGAATGCCCCCTGTAGAGCTCAGGGAGCACTAATATCCAGAAGAATGGACACCTGGAAGCTGCGCGCTGCATCTAATTTTCCAATGATGAGGATGCGCACCCTTTCGATGACCCTGGCGCTGGTTACCTGCGCCGCCGTCTATGCCAGCGAGGATCCTTCCCCACAGCACGTCCAGTGGATGAAGGAAACCGACGGGCTGATGGATAAAATCCGCGCCAAGGAAGATGTGGCCGCTAACGCCAAGAAACTGGCCGCGCTCTACAAGCAGGTGGAGACTTACTGGGCTCCCCGCTCCGCTGTCGGCGGCCAGAGTTCGCGCGACGTTCAGCAGGCTGCCTTGAAACTGGCCGAAGTGGCCACCGGCGGCGACGCCGCCGCCATCCAGCAGGCCGCGCGCGGCATCGGCCCGGCGTGCCGCTCCTGCCACGACACGCATCGCGAGAAGGTTGCGCCCAACGTCTTCAAAATCCGCTGACGCCCGACGGCACCAACCGTACCGGCCCCAGCAGCCCCGCCGCGCGTAGCGGCGACGTCGCGCTGAACTTCAGCATGTTGGCGTGCGTGAAGCGCTTGTCTTCGGGCAACGACTCGTCGCCGATCATGCGATTCACCCACGTGTTGGTGACGCGCACCTCCAACTGGTTGCCACTGGGCTTCACCAACCCCGTTACGTCCACACGGAACGGGGGATTCCACACCACGCCCAAATCGTGCCCGTTCAAGCGGACTTCAGCGATGTCAGCCACTTCGCCCAGGTCCAGTTCCAGATGATCCGCCGCCGGCGCATCGAACGTCGTCTCATACGTCGCACTGCCGGAGAAATGCCGGATTCCCTCTTCCGGCCGTTCGCTCCATGAAACAAGCTTGTCGAACACAGCCGAGGCCGGCGCGCCCCAGCCCGGCGTGAACCGCACCGTCCACGGACCGGCCAACACCACCGGCGCCGGCACAGCGCCGATCTTCACCGTCGTCGAGCCGCTGGCGCGCCGCACTGTGTACACGCCAGCGTGCGGCGCGCGCAACACCGTCTTGCCGTCTTTGCGGACCAGTTCGCCATCGGACGGCGTTACCGCCGCCACGGCATTTGCGTCCGCCTGCCCGCGGAACACCACGAACACCGACCCGTACGGCGCCAGCCGCAGCGGCATACGCGTCCGCGTGCGCTCCACTGTGTAGACCAGTTGCGCGCGCCGCGCGCCCGTCGCCGGCTCCCACAGCTCCGGCGCCTTGCCCGTCACGCGGAACGCGCACTCGGCCGGCTGCCACTTGTCGGTCTTGTTCACCACGAAGTAGATCTCGCCCTCCGGCGCGCTACGGTGGATGGTCTCGATCCCTGTTCCGCGCAGCACTTCGAAGTCCGGCCCCACGCCCATCGCGCGCAGCACGTCACGCGCCTCGCCCTTCACCGGTTTGCGGCCACTCGCGCCCCAGATCCGCGCGGCCAACGCTCGCACCTCGGCGTCGTTCTTGGGGTAGCCTTCCAGCCCGCTCGCCTCGCTCGGCGGCGCGCCAATCACCGTCGCGCCTGCCTGCACCAGTTCGCCGATCTTCTTCAGCACGTCGATCTCGGTCGATTTCCAATCCTGCGGCAGCACCAGCACGCGGTAGCTCATCCCGTCTGGCAGCACCAGCCGGCCGTCGCGCACCGTCAGCCGTTTAAGGATTACCTCCGCGTTCACCACATCGTAGTCGTAGCCCGCGCTCAAGCCCGTCATCACGTGCCGCCGCTGCACCACAGCCGGCACGTTGTCGCCGTAGTAATAGAGCGCGTCCGCCACGAACAGGCCGCGCGACAACAGGTACTGGCAACGCGCCAGATAGTCGGTCCACGCCCCAGCCTGCTCCCACCACGTGATATTCGGATTGAAGTGCGTGCCGGCGAAGTATTCGATTCCCGGTTTGCCGTACTTGTCCGGCGAGTGCGAAAACGTGTGGAGGAACATCCGGTTGACGCCCTCCAGGAACGCCTGGTCGGCGTCCGGTTTCAGCGACCACGGCGTCTCCTCCCACTGCCCGCCAATGCTGGTGAACGACTCCGCCGCCACATATTGCCGCCCGTAGAGGTGCGCCGCCGACGCCGGCCCTTTCACGTAGAACCGTTCATCCTCGGTGACACGATGCGTCGCTGCGCGCGCCCAGAATTCGCCCATCGGCATGTCGTTGCGGCCCAGCAGCTTCAGCCAGTCCTGCGGATTGACGCGCGGCCCGGCCGATTCGGAATGGAAGCCCAGCCCTCGCTCGTGTGCCATGTCGAGCATCAACTGGTAATGGTTATCGGCGAACAGATCCGAGCGCGTCTTGTCCAGATCGTTTCTGAACCGCGCCGTGATGGCGCGCGTCTCGATATTGCCGCCCTCCAGCGTCGGCAGAAATTTCGTAGCGTCATAGCCGCGCCGCTTGCGGAATTCGTCCATCATGCCCGGCGTCCAATCGGAGCCGTACACTTCGTAACTGTCGCAGTAGATGTACTTCAGGCTCTTCGGTAGCGGCCCGGAACCGAACAACTCGCTGAACATCGTACGCAGGTTCAGCTCAATCGACTCCTTGCGCATGTGGTCGGCATAGAGCCCCGAGTCCCGCCCGTGAAAGTAATCGGCCGCCTGGCCCGTCGTTGTGTAGCCAATCCGCAGGATGCGGTAGGAGCCTGCTGGGACGTCCCACTCCAACCGCCCGCTCGCGTCCATCTTCGCCGTCACATCCGTCCACGGATTGCCTATCTGAATATCGGCCAGATCCTCGGTCGGAAACACCTGCGACGCCTCCGCCCGATAGCGCATGTGCCCCAGCCGGTACGGCGAGCCCGCGAACACCGCGATATCACGATAGTAAAGCGGCTTACCGTCCGTGCCACGCGGCACTCCGTCCGGATACGACAAGACTTCAGAGAAATGTTTCGGACCCGTGACCGTCGTCGCGCCGATCACCACCTTCTGCGCACTCATCTCCGGCTTGATCCACGGACCACCGCAGTTCGAGCCCGGCGTCAGTGACAGCGTCACTTCCAGGCCCAGCCGCTCCGCCTCGCTGAGCGCAAAACGCAGGCCGTCGCGCCACTCGGGCGACATCCACTTATCGTCGGCATTCAGCGGAATGGCGCGCGTGCCGTACGTGCTCGGCCCCGTGCCGGACTCCCAATGCAGCAATCCGCCAATGCCCTTCTTCTTCATCTCTTCGAGATCGAACGTGATGCGGCGCTTATCAAAGTCGTGCAGCCACACCCAGTAGACGCGTGGCCGCGCCTCCTGCGGCGGGTGGCGGAACGCATCGGCGAACGAATCGGGGGGCGCGGCAGCCGCCAGCGCGCAAATTGAAAGAATAACAGCGAGTAAATTACGGATCATTTCGAAAATACCGTGCGAACGGCCGGCGCCAGACGCACCGGCCCCAACAGTCCGGACTCCATCAGTGGATCGTCCTTGTTCCAGTGCCGCCGCGTAATGGCGGTGAAGCGGCCCGTCGGGCTGGGACGCCCGGCCAGCAGCCACTCGGGCCACTTCACCAGCCGGGGGCCAGCCCACTCCATATCTGCCGGCAGTTGCTCATCGCCAATCAGACGGTTCGGCCAGAGATTAGTGACACGCACTTCCAGCGTGTTATCGCCCGCCTGCGCCGCGTCCGTGATCTCCACGCGGAACGGCGGCTTCCAAAGAATGCCAAGATCTTTCCCATTCAATTTGACTTCGGCGATCACCGCCACGCGCCCCAGGTCCAGGTACAGCGCGCGTCCGGCACCCAACATCCCGGCCGGTATCGAAATCGCGCGCCGGTAGGTGGCTGTGCCGGAGAAATAGCGCACGCCGTTGTCGGCGTGTTCCGGCCACGAGATCAAACGGTCCAGCGTCACCTGCGGCGGCGCGCCCCAACCTGCCGGGAAACTCAACGTCCACGGTCCCGCAATCTCAACCGCCGCTGGCAGCTCATCGACCACTGCGCGCCAACGCTTCCCCGACGCCGTCAGCGCCTCATACGCGCCGGCCACGGTGGCTTCCAGCTTGCTGTCACCAACGCGCACACCGTTCAGCGCGCGGTCCATGTCCGTCACCGACGTTGCTCCAAGCCCGCTCAGTTCGACGTGGTTGCGCGTCACGGAGACCACCGGATCGTCACCCTCATCTTTTTCAAATACGACGAATACTGAGCCATAGGGATCCAGTCGAATCGGAACGCGCGTCACACCGGCCTGCCGCTCGTACACGCCGATGCGCTCCATGCGCCCGCTGTCGGGCCACCACAATGCCGGCCGCATACCGGCCACACGGAACGTGCAGAGCAGAGTCTTCGCATCGCTATCCGCGCTCGCCACAAAGTAGACTTCCCTGCCCTCCACCGTGCGGTGAATGTAGTGCGCATGTCCGCCGAGGGCTGTAAAATCAGGCCCCGCCAGCAAAGTCTCCACCGGCTTGCCCCACACTACGCGACCGCGCCCGAAGCGGTTCTCCACGCGATTCACGCCATCACATTCGCCCCACATCTCTTTTGTGATCCGGCGAATCTCGGCGTCGCCCGCGCCGTAGTCGGCCAAGCTTGGCGAAGCCACTGGCGGCGCGCCCACCACCGTCGCGCCCGCTTCCACCAGGCTGCGGATTTTGCGTAGCCGCTCGACGCGCATCGCGTTGCCCGCCGGCAGCGCCAGCACGCGATACGTCATCCCGGAAGGCAGCGCCAGCCGCCCGTCGCGCACTGTCATCTGGTCGAGCAACTCGGATGAGACGACGTCAAAGTCGTAGCCTTCCGGCAAGTGCACATCCAACGGCGCTTGAAAGTCACGCCCCACGTTTTCTCCGTCCAGATACGCAACATCCGCCACAAAGCGCCCCTGCTGCAGCAGGTACTGGCAGCGTGTCAGGTAAGTGATATATGCCTTCGACTGTTCCCACCACGTCGCCGTGCGGTCGAACTCAACCCCGTACGGCCCCATGCTCATGCCCGGTGGGCGATTGAGCCACGGCTGCGAGATGAAGCGATGGAAGATAAACCGGTTTACGCCGCGCGTGAACATCTCGTCACCCAACGGCTTCAGCCGGTATGGATGATTCTGCCAGCGGCCCGCCGGGGCGCGCGAAGTAAACGCCTCCGCCGCAACGACACTCTTGCCGTACGTGTGTGCGGCCGAAGCGGTCGTCTTCACGCCGCCGCCCGCCGGGACGCCCATCCAGAATTCGGTGATGGGCAAATCCGCGCGGCCCGTGTAGGCCAACTCGTCCAACAGTGCGGCCCCATAGCCTTCCAGCGAAAACTGCACGCCGCTCTTGTGACTCAACTCGCGGAAATGCTCTGCATAGTTGTCTGTGATCAGATCCGCGACGGTGCGCCGCATGTCCCACAGAAACCGCTCGCTCTGCTCCGGACCATCTACCACGCGCCCCAGCAGCACGGGCAGATAGGGCGTCAGATCATAGCCGCGCCGCCGCCGGAACTCCTCGCGAAACGCCGCGCTCCAGTTCTGTGAGCCGGACTCCCAACTGTCGATGTGCGCAAACTTCATCGCCGTGGCGCCCACCGCGCGTTCATCGCCGATCAATTTCGTCATCAGCGCGTTGAAATGGAGGTCCAGCGCTGCCTTGCTCAACTTGTCGCACTCCAACCCGATGCCGTCCTTCGGCGCCGGGTGATTGCGCTTGCCGGTGGACGTGTGGCCGATGCGCAGCACGCTCCACTCGCCACGCGGCGCATCCCAGTTGAGCTGCCCCGCCGCGTTCATGTGCGTGCTGATGTCGATCACCGCTCCGCGCGCAATCTCGCTACCGGCGGGCGTCGACGCCGGCAGGCTCGTCTCCGCGACGTAGGCCGCCTTGCCTGTCAGCGCTTCAATCCGCGCGCCGCCGTTCAGCTCCAATTCCGCCAACGGCAGCGTGGCTGGCGTGCGCCCGTCCTGCATGAACCGCACACGGTAGTGCCGCGCCGTCACCGCCGGAAAGTTCAACGTGGCCAACGGCCAGCGCGCGTCAAACTCGCGCACCAGTTTGTAGGCTCGCCCGTCCTCCGACCACTCAATCACGCCGTGCGCCGCGCTCAGCGGCCGGTCCAGCGCCACCGTGAGAGCACGCGCCGTGAACACTTGCGGGAATTCGATATTGACCACCCACGCCTGCCCTGCGGCGTGCTGCGGCAACTCTTCCGCTGTCGCCGTATTGCCGTCCGCAAGTTTCGCAGCATCCAGCGGCCGGCCGTCCACCGTAATCTTGGGCTGTGCAGCCAACATGCGCGCGGCTTCATCGCGCGGAGTTGGAAACGCCAGCACGGCGATATCGCGATAGAAGCCTTCGTTCGTCTTGGGCTGCGGCAACACCACCGAGATACGCTTGCCGCCGGTGACGCGCATCTCGCTCGACACGGTCATCTGCATCGACAGCTCCGGCGCCACCCACGGCCCGCCGCTGCCCATCCAGCCCGCATCGTTATTCATCGAGATGGTGATCCCGAGCCGTGTCGCTTCCTTCATCGCGTGCTGCCACAGCGCACGCCACTCCGGGCTGAAAAAGCGCACCGGACCGGCGGGAATAAACGAATCGATCTCCATCAGCACCGCGCCGCCAATGCCCACGCGATGCAGCGCCTCCAGGTCGGCGGTAATGCCTTCGCGTGTCATGTTGCCGTTGACCCAGAATGAATAGACCCACGGCTTGGCCGAATCCGGTGGATTTTGGAAACGCGCCGTCAGCTCATCGTTCGCACACATCAGGCTCGCGCCGGAGAGCGCGCACAATAGGGCCGTTCGAAAAATGAAACGCATGGGACAGGCCCATTATATCGACCGTGGGCTTTACTTCTTCGTCAACTCCTCGCTCGAGATCACGCGCGAGTCCACGTCGAACTTGCGGTAGTCGCTCCAGCGCACATCGGCATCCACGCGGATCTTCTTCAGAAGCGCCAGCCGCGCGTCCAGATGTGTCGTCACGTGCGCAGGCAACCATACTTCGCCATTCACCATCCGCTGCTCCATGGTGACGCGCGTGCCGGGCGCCAGCCGTGCCAGCACCAGCCCGAATGAGACCGGCGCCACGCTCTCCACGTCCGCTTTCACCCACTCGTAGCTGTCCTTGGCAATCCACAGCCGGCCGCGGAATTTCGTCAGCAGCTCCCAGTGCTTCACGTGCCCGCGAAAGCCCGGGCGCGGCGTGCCGGCCACTACCCAGACCGGCATCCCGTCCACTAATTCCTCGCCTTTCAGCTCGAACGTAAACGCGTCCGGAATCTCGCGCATGAAGGCGCGGCTCTCGGCCCGTTCGCGCTCCTCAGCCGCAATCCGCTTCCCCCGTTCAGCGTCGCTTTCGCGCTGGCGCTTGGCCACGGTCCGCTCGAAGCGCTCGTGCGCTTCCTGCGCCTCTTTGCCAGTCAGCGGCTTGCCGTTGCGCTCAATCTTTCTCTGATACGGCCGTCCGCCGATGATGGTCACATCGTAGGCGCTCGACCCGGTTTTCGTGACCCTGCCCTTGCCGTCGAGAAAACGCATCTCTTCGTGCCGGATGAAGGTGTAGTCCTTGGCCCGCTCGAAGTTGCTTTGGTCGCGCTCCACGCTGCGCCGCACAATTTCGCGCGCGTCCTGCGCCGGCAACGCCAGCGCGGCCATCGTCACAAAGATGGCTCGGATCGCAATCATCACTGTTCAAAGACGCACGCCACCGCAGCAATGTTCCGGCTAGAATCGCCAATAGGTGCACGGCTCTCTGCTCTCTATTTTGATCCTGGCCGGGGCCGCGATCGCGCTCGCGCTCCTGGTGCGCTGGCACGCCGCCACCACCGTCTACTGTTGCCCCCACTGCGCGCACGAGTTCCGCATCTCCGCCTGGCGCGACTTCTTCAGCCCGAACGCCATCACCACAAAATACGCGCGCTGCCCGCAATGCGGGCAGCGCGAATGGATGCGGGCTAAGACTAGGTTCTAGAACTCCAGCCGCAGCGAAAGCTGCAACTGGCGCTGCGCACCCAGGCCCACGGTGTTGGCCACGGTGCTGCTGGCGCGGCCGAAACTGCCGCCAGCGGCCGAGGCCGTGAACGCCGTTCCCGGCTGGATGCCGGAAAGGCCCGCGGCGTTCGCCGCGTCGGTGTAGCCGCTGGGCAGCGCCGACGCCAGCGTCGAGGCCGGGTTGGCCATATTGGCGTGGTTGAAGACGTTGTAGAGCTCGCCACGGAACTGCATGGCTGCCTTCTCGCCAAGCTTCACCCGCTTGTGCAGAGTCAGATCGAACTGGCTCAGCCCGGGGCCGGCCAGCGCGTTGCGCGACAGGTTGCCGAACGTCCCCGGTAGCGGCGTGGAGAAGGCCGACGGATTCAGGTAGTAGCGCTTATCCGAAGTCTGCAGAAAGGGATTGACGCCCGCCACCACATCCGGCCGCCGCGTGGAGCGCGACGCGCCGCCGCCGGGCACGTTAATCACGGCCTCGGTGTAAACCTGCCCGCTCACCACCACCGGGCTGCTCAGGTAGGCGCCGTTACGCTTGTCGCGATACGCCACATCAGGCCGCGTAATCAGCACATTGATTGGGATACCCGTGCGGTAGTTCAGCACGCCGCCCATCTCCCATCCGCCGAACAGTTGGCTGGTGATGCCCGTCAGCTTCACTGCCTTGTTCTCACCGAACGGCAATTCCCATAGCGCGTTGGCGTTCAGGCTGTGGCGAATGTCGAAGGTGTTGTTGCCGTAGTCGGCCGCGAAGCTGTAATTGTTCGCCGCCGTCAACGCTTCATTCGAGCCCGCGCTGGTGCCGATGCTGCGGCCCCAGGTGTGTTGCAACCCGAAGGTGACGCCGCGCGACAGCCGCCGGTTCAGCGTCGTTTGCAGCGAATGATAGTGATCGTTGCCGCCGCTGGTCTTGTAGTCGATCTCGGCGAAGCGGTCGCCGAATTCGCGCGTCACAATCGCCTTGCCGGTGGTCGAGTTCGTCGCCACGCCGGTAATCTTGTTCGCGATGGAGCGCAGGAAGAGGTTGCGGCCCAGGCTGCCGACATAGGCCACGGTCAGCACCGCGTCGCCCGGCAACTGGTGTTGCACCGACGCCGTGTAAGAGACCACTCGTTCCGGAATCCGGTAGCCCGGTGCGTAGGCGCGCGGCTGGAATTGCAGCGTGGAGCTGTTGATGTCGTAGCTTGAAATGATGCTCGCCGTGTCGATCGGATAGGCGAGGCTGCCCGAGCTCAACGTGCGCGAGATGCGGTCCGACTCGGCCGGCTGAATCAAATCCTCCGGCTGGCCGGGTCCGTAGAACAGCCCGCTGCCCACGCGGAACACGGTCTTGCCCGAAAAGCGCGACGGCGCCCAGCTCAAGCCCAGACGCGGTGCGAAGTTCAGCTTCGAACTCTCGTACCAGTCGTTCGTCGACGGATCAATCTGACCCGTGACCGTGTTGAAGATCACGGCGCGGTTGTCGCGCTCGTGCATCGGCGTGTAGTACTCGTAGCGCAGGCCGTAGTTCATCGTCACCTGCGGCGTCAAACGCCACTCATCCTGCGCGTAGCCGATGTAGTAGGCCGTTTCCAGGTGCCGCGGACCGGTCTTGCCGTTGTTCCACGGGCTGGCCGCGCTGAGGTCGGCGTTGTACTGAATGGACGACGCGTTGTTGGCCAGCAGGTCGGCGATGCTCGAAAACGTGTAGGTGGTGCCGGCGAAGCTGTCACGCTTCAACCGGATGGGCCGCACTTCGGCGCCGAACTTCAAGCTGTGCGAGCCGCGAATTAACGACAACGTGTCGATGAACGGCGTTTCGTAGTTCGTGTACGGCTGGCCGCGCGTATTGTAGGCGCTGTTGGCGCGGATCAATCCGCCCAGCACCGCCGCGCCGGCCGAGCTGCCCTGGCTCGAAATACCCGGAATCGAAACCGAGCCCGTGAAGTTGATGGTCAACGCGGCCAGATCCACGCCGGAGGCCTGCTGCACCACACCGAACGACCGCGTCTTTGTTGCGTTCAACCCCACACGGAATTCGTTGATCATCGTCGGCGACAGCGTCCGCGTCCACGACAGCATGTAGTTCTGCGGCACGGCCGTATAGTTCGTACCACGGCCGGTGACGCTGGCCGGATCGAACGATTCGCCCTGATCGCGGAACATGCGGAACGCCAGCGTGTCGCGTGAGCTGGCCGTGTAGTCGAAGCGCGCCGAGCCGAAATATTCGTCCACCTTGCCGGCGGTGTAGAGGTACGCGATATCGAGATTCGAATTCGCCGACGCCTGCGTGCCCGTCGGGTACGCGTTCAGAATCGGCAGGATTGCGGCCACCTTGGAGTCGGTCAGCGCGTTGATCTTGGCCTGCGCGCGCGCCGTTGTGCTCGGCACGGTTTCAATCAGGTTGACGCCCGCGCGCTGGTTCAGCGACTCCACCGAAGCGAAGAAGAAGAGCTTGTTCCTGAGAATCGGCCCGCCCAACGAGCCTCGATACTGGTTCATCCGCAGCGCGGATTTAGCCGAGCCGTCGAAGAAGTTGCGGGCGTCGAAAAGGTCGTTGCGGACATATTCGAACAGCGCGCCGTGAAAGTCATTCGAGCCGGACTTGGTGGCCACGCTGATCTGGCCGCCCGTGGCCGTACCGTACTCGGCCGGATAATTGGATGATTCAACCCGGAACTCCTGAACATTCTCCAGGCTGGCTTGCAGACGGAAGCTCGACGAGCTCTCACCATTCATGTTGCCCGGAGAGCTGTCGATGATCGAGCCGCTGCTGATGCCATCAATGCGCACCGCGTTCTGCTGATTCGAGCGCCCGCTGAAGCGGATGTTATCGTATGTGCCGCCACCTGCCGTGGTGGCGCCCGGCGCCATCAGGTACAACTGGGAAAGTTGCCGCCCATTCAGCGGCATGGTGGCGACTTCGCGCTCGCCGACGTTCACGCCGACGCGCGCCGAGCTGGTGTCAATCACGACGAGATCACCGCCATTAATGGTGACCTCGCTTTTTACGCCGGCCGGTGCGAGCGACAGGTTCAATGTGCGCTCCTGGCCCACTTGCAGACGGACATCGGTATATTCGGCCGGGGTCATGCCCGGCGCCTCGGCCGTGAGCGTATAAGCTGCCGGGGGCAATTGAGTGCTTATGTACACGCCGCGTTCATCGGTCTGAACTTGCCGCAACGCGCCAGTACGCTGGTTCTTCACAGTGACTTTTGCAGCCGGAATAACGGCGCCGGAAGCATCAGTCACCACGCCGGTGATCCGCGCCGAATCCGTCTGGCCAGACACACATGTCAATAGCAGGCCGCTCAGTGCGGCGGCTAACAGAAATCTGGGAATCATAGGTTTTGCGTCGAAATGGGACAACACGTAGAGGCCTTGCCGGGCGCTGGACTCACGCATCGGTGGAAACTTTTTCCGGCCACTACTCGCCCAGCTTAGGCACGCGTCATTACGATTCGATGAACAACACGTAAAGATCGCGCATCGGTCCCATTTCGCCGCAAAATCTGCCTAGTGGATCACCGTGATGGCCAACCGGAAGCCCGGGCGGCTTCGGTTGTAGAGGTAGTAGCCATCGTCGTAATCGATATAGACCTCGTCGTCGGCGTACCACGTCTCAGGCCACATCTCCGGCCACGGGTCCACCAGCAGGAACGAAAACCCGCTGTATTCAAAACGCGGATAGCCCATGTAGATCACGGGCCGATGGTGGATTCGGAACCGGTGCTCGCGGCCGAAGTTCATGCGGAAGCGTTCTTGCGGAATATAGTACCCGCCATAGCCGCCGCGCTGCGCCCACTCGCGATGGTCGTGCGCCCACTGGCGGGCGCGATTCTGCTGCCAGTTGGAATAGCCCTGCCAGCCGCCGCCTCTCTGCCATCCGCGCTGCTGCTGCCAACTGCGCACCTGCTGTTCGTCACGCGGCCCATTCTGCATCCTCGCCTCGCGCCGCGCCTGTCCGGGCGGTACCTGCCGGACCTCGCGCCGCTCCTGTCCACGTGCTCCACGGTCGTCCACGTGTTGCCGTTGCGGCTGTTCCTGGGCACGCCGCTGCTGTGCGGCCGGTGGCGCCTTCTCCTCCCGCTTGTCGCGATGTTTCTCCGACTTGCCCGGCTTTTCATCCCGCTTGTCGGGCTGCCCGTAGACGGGCTGCATCACTCCGGTAATCATCAGTATTGCGGCAGCGCCGCCCATTAGAATGCAACGCATTGTTGTCATCCCCCTTCTTGGAGTCATCGTCAAATCACAAGCGGATGACCAACCCGCCGAATGAAGCCCAGAGGCATGGCTTCAACCCAAGCATAATCCTCAACTTCAGCCAGCACCATCGGTTGAACCGTGTAAACGCGTTACGATGAGAGGCGCCAACGCAGCCATGAAACGCTCACTCGTTCTGCTCGCCCTTCTGGTTCAACTTGCCGTCGCCAACGAATTTCACATATCCACTCGTGGTGACGACTCCAACGATGGTTCCGTTTCAAGACCGTTCAAAACCATCTCCGCCGCCGCGCGCCTCGCTCAACCGGGCGACATCATCACCGTCCACGAAGGCACTTACCGTGAGCGCATCACACCGCCGCGCGGCGGCGCATCGGATGCACTGCGTATCACGTATCAGGCCGCGCCGGGCGAGAAGGCTGTCATCAAAGGTTCAGAAGTGATTCGCGGCTGGAAACAGTTCGCTTCGGGCGTCTGGAAGGTGACCATCCCCAACACCTTCTTCGGCTCTTATAACCCTTACAAGGACCTGATCAGCGGCGACTGGTTCACCGACCGCGGCCGCCCGCACCACACCGGCGAGGTCTACCTGAACGGCAAGTCTTTGTTTGAAACAAATCTGCTTGAACGCGTTCTTGCCCCCAAACCCTTCGCCGACGCCCGCGACCAGGAAGCTTCCACCTGGACTTGGTTTTGCGAGACCGACGCCGCCAACACTAACATCTACGCCAATTTCCATGACAAGGATCCTAACAAGGAACTGGTGGAGATCAACGTTCGCGACGCCTGCTTCTACCCCGATCAGCCCGGCCGCAACTACATCACCGTCCGCGGCTTCCACATGAGCCAGACCGCCACGCAGTGGGCCGCGCCCACGGCTGAACAGATCGGCCTCATCGGCACGCACTGGAGCAAGGGCTGGATTATCGAGAACAACGTCATCAGCGACTCCAAGTGCTCCGGCATCACGCTCGGCAAGGACCGCGCCACCGGCCACAACGTCTGGCTGAAAGACCCCAGCCGTGACGGCGCCATCCATTACGTCGAGGTGATTCTGCGCGCGCTGGCCATCGGCTGGTCGAAGGAGAACATTGGCGGACATATCGTCCGCGGCAATGTCATTTCCGACTGCGAGCAGACCGGCATCTGCGGCAGCCTCGGCGCCGCTTTCAGCCAGATCACCGGCAACCACATCTACAACATTTGGGCCAAACGCCAGTTCACCGGCGCCGAGATGGGCGGTATCAAACTGCACGCCGCCATCGACGTGCTGATCGCCAACAATCGCATCCACAACGCCGGCCGCGGCCTTTGGATGGACTGGATGGCGCAGGGTACGCACATCACTTCCAACGTGCTTTACGACAACACAGACCAAGACCTTTTTGTGGAAGTGGACCATGGCCCATTCCTCGTCGACAACAATGTCTTCCTCTCGCCGATGAGCCTGTTGGACGTTTCCGAGGGCGGCGCCTACGTGCACAACCTCTTCGCCGGCCGCATTCAAAGCCAGCCGGAGCCGCTGCGCTCGACGCCTTACCACCGCGCGCACTCCACCGCGCTGGCCGGACTGTGCCCCACACAGGGCGGCGACAATCGCTTTTACAACAATCTCTTCATTGGTGGCGACGAAAACATCGTCAACAAAAACTCGAAGCGCATCACCGGTTATGGTCTGTGGGTGTACGACACCCGCCCGCTGGTGCTTCAAACCGGTGGCAACGTCTACTATCACGGCGCGCGGCCCAACCATCTGGAGGCCTTGCCGGCCGTTGCCGATGCCAACCCGCGCCCCACGTTACGTGAAGATGGCACACTGCGTCTCAGCTTCCCGGCGCAGCCTCCGGCGGTGGCCACCACGCTGGTCACCACCGCGCTGCTCGGCAAGTCGCACGTCACCGGCCTGCCTTATGAAGAGGTGGACGGCTCGCCCGTCACCATTGCCAAAGACTATGCGGGTCATGCCCGCAACGCGGCGCACCCCGTGCCTGGGCCATTTGAAACGCCGCTGCGGGGCGAATTGAAGCTTAAATTGTGGTGATCCGGATGTCGCGGAAGTAGACCGTGGATTCGTGGTGCTGGAACGCCACGGCCGTGCGCCGTTTCGCCAACTTCTCCAGCAGCCGCGCGCTGTTCATCTTCTTCTTCTCGAGCGCTGCCTTCAGCTCCGGCGAATCGAAACGGTAGCTGAGCACGCGCCGCCCGTTCAGCCAATGCTCGGCGCCGTCGGCGGTCACCTTCAGCCTGCCCGTGTTCCATTCTCCGGCCGGACGCGCGGCGCGTTCGGTGGGCGGCAGGTAGTTGTACAGCGCGCCGGAACAGTGCAGCGGATCGTCATTGCCGGCGCGCGAGGCGTCATCTACCAACTGGAACTCGAAGCCGAGCGACGTCTCGTGCAGAAACTCACCTTTCGCATCGTGCAGATGATCCACGGGTGACGCCTGGATCAGGTACTTGATCCCCGTATTGCCACCCGGCTCCACCTTCCAGCCAAAAGTCAGATCGAAACGCTCATAGTCATCGGCAGTCCATAGATCACACTGCCGGCGCGCGTCCGCAATCGAGCTCAAGACGCCATTTTCAATCCGCCAGCTCACTTCCGGCCCCGTCGTGCCGGTGGGAGTGCGGAAGTGTCTCAGGCTCGCTCCGTCGAACAGCGTCTCGCCGCTGGCGGCCAAAACAGGCAATGCCAGAAATGTTCTACGCCACATCAGCTCAGCCGTTCAATCCGCATGTCGCGGAAGAATATCTCGGACTGGTGATGCTGTAGCGCGATGGGCGTGCGGCGTTTCTCCATCCGCGACAGAATTCGCGCCGTGATGGAGTTCCGTTTTTCCAGCGCCCGCCGCAGTTCCGGCGCATCTAGACGGTACGCCAGCACGCGCCTCTCGTTCAGCCAGTGCTCCACGTTCCCGCCCTGCACCTTCAGCCGGCCGGTGTTCCACTGGCCCGCCGGCCGCGCCGCTTTCTCCGACGGCGGCAGATAGTTGTACAGCGCGCCGGAACAGCTCCACGGCATGTGCATCCCGTCGCGCGACGCATCATCAATCAACTGGAACTCCAGGCCAATTGAGTTTTCGTGCACCAGTTCGCCCTGCGGCCTCGGCAGCCGGTCAGCTTCCCAAGTCTGAACTAAGTACTTGATGCCCGAGTTGGCGCCAGGCGTCACCTTCCAACCGAACCGCAGATCAAAGTCTTCGTAAGTCTCCACCGTCCAGAGGTCACACTGCCGCTCGACGTCCAGCCGCGTTCTCAGCACGCCGCCGTCCATGGCCCATGCCACTTCCGGTGGCAGTTCACCCGAGGGCGTGCGGAAACGCGTCAGATTCGGTCCGTCCAGAAGCTCGCCAGATGAAGCCCGCAAACCGGCACAAGCGGGCAGCGCGAAAAATAAACGTCGCGATATCACTCTCAAGACATTGTACCTGGAGGTCCGAATTCGGCGGGCGGACCGGGTGCTAGGATAAAAGTGCCGAGCTTTCCAGACCTGAACTGGAGGGACGGGGGACCCACTCTCTGGGGCGCATCACGGAACAACCCGTGTAGGGTACTTTTCAGCCCGAGCCCGCCAGCTAACCTCGTAGGCGCATTGAAGAGCGCCGCGCCCGTTGGGGTGCGCGCGAAAGGAGCTTGTCAATGTCCACATCCGTGGACGGCGCCGCGGCTACCCGCCAGCGCGTTGTCATCGCCTCTACAGTTGCTCTCTCGTTTATCTCGTTCTGGCGAGCCGCGGCCATCGTATTGTCGGACCTTGCCTCGTCGGCCTACTACGTCGGCGGCATCGCTGAACAGGCCATTGGCAAGAGCGCGCCCTGGTTCATCCTCGGCATCATGCTGTTCAGCTATGCCGTGCGCGCCGTCTACATCGAGGGCTGCGCCATGTATGTGCGCGGCGGCGTCTACCGAGTCGTGCACGAGGCGCTGGGTGCGCGCATGGCCAAGCTGGCCGTCTCGGCGCTGATGTTCGACTATGTGCTCACCGGCCCCATCTCCGGCGTTTCGGCCGGGCTCTACCTCTCCGGCCTGATCAACGAAACCGCCGAACTCTTCTTCCACCGCCAGCACGCCATCAACGAGCCGGCCTTCACCGTCGTCTTCGCCTGCGCCGTCACGCTCTATTTCTGGCGCAAGAACATCATCGGCATTCACGAAAGCTCGCAGAAGGCGCTGCGCATCATGCAGATCACCACCGTGATGGTGGTTCTTCTGATCCTCTGGTCGCTCTACACGCTGCTGGCGCGCGGCTTCCAGCCCGTGCCCTGGCCCACCGTCGGCAACCTGCGGCTCAGCCACGAATCGCTCGGCTGGCTGCCCGCCAACTGGGTGGCCTCGCTGCCCGTCATCGCCGTGCTGGTCGGCCTCGGCCACTCGTTGCTGGCCATGTCCGGCGAGGAATCGCTGGCGCAGGTCAACCGTGAAATCGCCCACCCCAAGCTGAAGAACCTGGAGCGCGCCGGCCTCGTCATCTTCATCTACTCGCTGCTGTTCACTTCGCTGGTCAGCTTCTTCGCCGTGATGCTGATCCCCGACACGCAGCGCGGCCACTTCCTCGACAATCTGATCAGCGGGCTGGCCATGAATCTGGCCGGGCCGGAGCCACTCAAGCTGCTGTTCCACGCCTTCGTCGTCTTTGTCGGAGCGCTCATCCTGTCCGGCGCCGTCAACACGGCCATCATCGGCTCCAACGGCGTGCTCAACCGCGTCGCCGAGGACAACGTCCTGCCCATCTGGTTCCGCCGCCCGCACCCCAAGTTCGGCACCACCTACCGCATCGTGAACATGATTGTTCTGTTGCAGTTGGTCACCATTCTGCTGAGCCGTGGCGATGTTTACCTGCTGGGCGAGGCCTATGCTTTTGGCGTGGTCTGGAGCTTTGCCTTTAACGCGGTGTCGGTGCTGATCCTGCGTTTCAAGGACCGCCGGCCGCGCGAATGGCGCGTGCCGTTGAATCTGAAAGTCGGCTCCGTCGAACTGCCCATCGGACTGGCGCTCATCACGCTGGCGCTGTTTACGCTCGCCATCACCAACGTCGTCACCAAGAAGGTGGCCACCATTTCGGGCATGGTGTTCACCATCGCTTTCTTTGTCCTCTTCGAGGTGTCGGCTGCCGTGAACCGCCGCCGCTCCGGAGACGGTGACGCCTCTCATGAACAGTTCCGGCTCGACTCCTGCGATGAAGTCTCTCGCGACGCCCTCGCCGTGCGCCCCGGCTCCGTGCTGGTGGCCGTGCGCAATCCCATTCGCCTGAACCACTTGCGCCGCATCCTGGAAAAGACCGACACCCGCCGCATCGACATCGTCGCCGTCTCCATCTCGGCCGAGGACACGCCTTTCACTGAACGCGAGACGGAACTCTTTACTAGTGTCGTCAAGGTGGCGGAGAAGGCGGGCCGGACCGTGAAACTGCTCACCGTGCCCGGCGACGAGCCCATCTTCGCGCTCGTGCATACCGCCGCACAGCTCGGCGCCACACGTATCGTCATTGGCACCTCGCCCAAGGCCACGCCGCAGCAGCAGGGCCATGCCGTCGGCGCCGCCTGGGAGAAACTGGCCGAGCCACGGCCTGCGATTTCGCTTGAAGTCGCGCCGGATGGACCGGAAGACCGCTCGTTCTTCGTCAACCTGGGCCCGCACCCGCCGCGCCTGTGGCCCGAGGACGTCGATCTGATCCACCAGCTTTGGCTGGAGCTCTCATCCTCCAGCCCCGGCCTGCATCACCGCGATATCGTCAGCCTGGCCCTCGCCCGGTTACGTGCGGACATGAACAGCCCCAAGGGCGCGGAGATCAGAGAAGCGACCCGGCTCGGCGCCACTTCATCTGATAAATAACTTCGAAACGCAGGAAATAGCCGGCGTCGTGGCCCGTGTAGAACGCGCCCGGACTGTGACGCTCGTACAGCACATGGCCTGTCAGATCCTTATTCAGGGTGAAGCCCAGCCGCCCCTGTAGCTGATGGCCGCGCATGGTCCCGTCCGCAAACACCTTCGCCGGACCTGCCGCGAACGGCTGAAACGCGCCGATGTGGTAGTAGGTGACGCGCGCATCCATCCGTTTGGTCGGCGTCATGCCGAATTCGGCCTGCCAGATGGAGTCGTTCGTCCAATAGGCGACGCCACGCTCGGGGAATTGACTATAAATGTAGGCCTCGCTCCACTTGGGCCAGCGCGCAAACAGCGGGTCCCAGCCTTCGTCGCGATCCTTGGTGGCTGGATCGTCACCCGAATGCCCCCAGTATCCACCTAATAAATAAGGCTTTGTTCTATGGCTGAAGGTTCGCTTGAGATAGCCATATCCCCCCCAACCGGACAAATTCACACCACCATGCTGAGCCCCGCGCTGTACCGCAAACTCGCCCACCGCTGTGTAGCCCGGCCGCAACTGCCGCGTCAACCGCCCCCCGGTGGTATGCACATGACGGTCCGGTTGGAACTGATAGCTGGTCTGGGCCCGTGTGTCCCGAACTTCTTTCTTATAAAAGTAGTATCCTTCGATCGTAGTGTTCTTATAATTTTTATTTGTGTAGTATGTTCCGATTGCGGCTTCGTCCCATTCTTGCAACAGCCGGTGTTGATCGTGAATCCGGGGCAGGAAGGAGTCGTAGGCCGGGTTCAAGATGCCGATCAGCTCCAGCGTCTCTTTTTTACGAGTGTAGGTGAGCACGGCGGCATTCTGATAGATGGTCCGGGAACCGTCCCACGGATCGCCCTCCAGGAGCAGGAAGCCCTCTCCTTTCATGATGTTTTGCCGGCCAACGCGCAATGAAAGGCTCTTGTGGAACAACCGGTGGATGTCCAGGTAGGCGGTTTCGAAGATAATCTCGTCAAAACGGTTGGCACGGCCGTTGATGACGTTAGTCTCCTGGTTTAGGCCAACCACGAAATCGTAGTTGTCACTGACGGCCACCTTGGTCCAGAGGCGTGTGCGGTAGCGAACCTGATTGCGTTGGTCGTCGGCGCCGTTCGACCAATCCATGATGTTGTTCCAGTTCTCATTGCGCACCCGCTGTTCGACGCCCACTTCAATAGCCGGACCGTCCTGGGCCCAGCCGGGCGACAGCAGTAGCAGGAGCAGCGAGAACCTCTTCATGGATTTCACGGTCTCATACTCTTTTGAAGCTGAAAACCACCTCCTCGAAGTGGTGAGGCTATAATTCTTGATAACCCATGCCCACCAAAATCATCTTCAGTGTCGTCGCCGTGGCTGCCGTCGCCGCCACGATGTTCTCCGCCCCGGGGCCGAAGCCCGACCCACGCTTAGCCGGCTCCGAGCGCGCCGCCATGCGCAACGGCTGGATTGCGGTGCGTCTGGCCGGGACACCGGAGCAGATCGGCTTCCAGCACGGCTACCTGCTGGCCCATGAGATTGCGGACGGGCTGGCCGTGATGAAACTGGAGATGACTCATGACGGCGCCCACAACTGGGACTTCTACCGTGACGCCGCGGCCAAGCTGTTCTGGCCGAAGGTGCCGGACGAATATCAGCGCGAGATCACGGGCATGGCCAAAGGCTTGGCGGCGGCGGGCGTCAAGATCGACTACATCGATCTGGTGGTTCTCAACGCCAATCTGGAATTCAGCTACTACACCGATTGGCTGGACAAGAAAAAGGAGTCTAGCGCGCCGGACCGCTGCTCCGCCTTTGTCGCCACCGGCAGCTATACCAAAACCGGCCAGGTGGTGATTGCGCACAACAACTGGTCCGGCTACCTGGACGCGGCCCGCTGGAACATCATCTTCGACATCCGCCCGGTGAAGGGCCAGCGCATCCTGATGGACGGCTTCCCAGGCCTGATCCATTCCGGCGACGACTTCGGCCTGAACTCGGCCGGCATCGCCATCACCGAAACCACCATCACACAATTTCACGGCTTCAACCCCAACGGCGTGCCGGAGTTTGTCCGGGCCCGCAAGGCGATGCAGTACGCCACGTCGATAGACGAGTTTGCCGCCATGATGAAGGATGGCAACAACGGCGGCTACGCCAACGCCTGGCTGGTGGCCGACGTCAACCGCAACGAGATCGGCCGGCTGGAACTAGGCCTGAAGCACATCACCTTCGAGCGTTCGAAGGACGGCTACTTCGTCGGCGCCAACTTCCCCATCAACACAGAGCTGATCAAAGAAGAGACCGACTTCCCCGTCAACGACCCAGCCGTGAGCTCCAACGCGCGGCATACCCGCTGGGAACAACTGATGGCGCAGTTCAAGGGCAAGATTGACGTCGCGGCGGGCAAGGCGTTTCTCACCGACCACTATGATGTGATCGACAAGCGCGACAACGCGCCGAGCGAGCGCACCTTGTGCGGCCACATCGATCTGTCGCCGCGCGGCCTGAAGCCGTGGCAGGACGAGTACGGCCCGGCCGGCGTGGCGCAATCGAAGATTGCCGACGCGGCGATGGTGAAGGCCATGACGCTAGAAGCGGGCATGGGCCACACCTGCGGCATCGGCTTCAGCGCGACGGGGCACCTGAAGAAGCACCCGCAGTTCGACTGGATGAAGCCGTTGCTGAAGGACATCCCTACGGAGCCCTGGACGACCTTCACCGCGGCACGTTAGCTGGGCCGCGTCACTTCAGTGGCCGTCTGCCGCTCCACCACACGGTAGCGGCGGGGGCGCGCCGGGATGCTGGCCGAGAAGGCATCTTCAAACACCGCCGCCTGCTCCTGGGCATGGCGCTTCGACGTGCCTGTTGACGGAGCAGCGGCTTCGGGCCGGCCGGCGTAACGGACATGGCGGCGCGTCGCTTCGAGCATCGGCTCCAGACGATCGCGTACAAAGAGGAACGCGCCCTGATTGCGGGGCTCGTCCTGCGCCCAGATGATTTCGGCCGTGGACGGGTAGCGCCACAGCGTGTCCTCAAGCTCCTTGGCGGGCCAGGGATAAAGCTGCTCCAGACGCACGATGGCGACGTGATCGGCCTGGCGGCGTGTGCGCTCGTTGATCAGGTCGTAGTAAATACGGCCGGAGCAGAAGATGATGCGCGCCACACGGTCCGGCGCGGCGCCGCCGGTATCGCCGAGCACAGGCTGAAACTGACCGGAGGTGAAATCGGCCAAATGGCTGACGGCCTTCGGCAGGCGCAGCAGGCTCTTCGGGGTAAAAATCACCAGCGGCTTGCGCAATCCGCGGCGGTCCGGCCCGGCGTACATCTGACGGCGCAGCAGGTGGAAATACTGCGCGGGCGTCGAGGGGTTCGCCACTTGCCAGTTGTCCTCGGCCGAAAGCTGAAGGTAGCGTTCGATGCGGGCGCTGGAATGCTCCGGCCCCTGCCCCTCATAACCGTGCGGCAGCAGCAGCACCAAGCCAGACGGCTGGCCCCACTTGGCCTGGCATGAGGCGATGAACTGGTCAATCATGATCTGCGCGCCGTTGGCGAAATCGCCGAACTGCGCTTCCCACAGCGTGAGCGTGAGCGGATCGCCCAGTGAATAGCCGAACTCGAAGCCCATCACGCCGTACTCCGACAGCGAGCTGTCGTAAACCTCGAAGCGCGCCTGGCGCGGATCCAGGTTGGCCATCGGCGTGTAGACGTGGCCGTTTTCGTGATCGAAGTATTCAAGATGGCGCTGCGAGAAGGTGCCTCGGCCGCTGTCCTGGCCGCTTAAGCGCACCGGCGTGCCTTCCAGCACCAGCGTGCCGAAGGCGAGCGCCTCGGCGGTGGCCCAATCGGCCGCGCCACCTTCCAGAATGGCCTTGCGCTTGTTGATAAAGCCCTTCAGCTTGGGGTGCAGCACAAAGTCGCCGGGGAACGTGGTGATACCCTTGACGACGCGCTCAATCTGGCGCTCATCAACGGCGGTGCGCGGCGCCGGAGCGGGTAGTTCCTCGTCGTACTCGGTGACTTCCTGCAACTCCCACTTCTCGCCACGGTGTTGAGCCTCGGCATGAGCAGCATCGAGCGCTTCCTGGATCTGCTTCCGGATCCGCTCCGAAGCCTCGGCGGTGACGACGCCTTCCTTGAGCAGGCGCTCGGCGTAGAGATCACCGGGGCTCTTCTTGGCGTTGATCACCTTGTACATCAACGGCTGCGTGTAGCTGGGATCGTCACCCTCGTTGTGGCCGTAGCGGCGGTAGCAAACCATGTCGATAACCACATCCTTGTGGAAGGCCATGCGGTAATCGAAGGCAACTTGAATGGCCCGGACGCAGGCGTCGGGGTCATCGCCATTTACGTGCAGAATGGGCGCCTGTACGGTGCGCGCCACATCGGTGCAGTAGGTGGAGCTGCGGCTCTCTTCAGGGGTAGACGTGAAACCGATCTGGTTGTTGATCACCAGATGGATGGTGCCGCCGGTGGAGTAGCCCTTGAGCTGCGATAGGTTCAGCGTTTCGGCCACCACGCCCTGGCCGGCGAAGGCCGCGTCGCCGTGCACCAGCACGGGTAGCACCTGGTCCTTCGTCGTGTCGCCAAGGAAGATTTGCTTGGCGCGGACGATGCCCTCCACCACGGGGTTGACCGCTTCCAGGTGGCTGGGGTTGGGCGAGAGCGAAACCTTGATTTCGCGCCCCGAAGAAGTGCGCTGAATGCCGCTAGCGCCGAGGTGGTACTTCACGTCGCCGGAGCCCTGCGTGGTGTCCGGATCGACATTGCCCTCGAATTCGCCAAAGATCTGCGACATGGATTTGCCCACCAGATTGGCGAGCACCGTGAGGCGGCCACGGTGGGCCATGCCGACAAAGACTTCCCGCATACCGGCGTCGGCGGCGCGCTCCAGGCACTCGCCGAGAATCACCATCGCGCTTTCGCCGCCCTCCAGCGAGAAGCGCTTCTGGCCGACGAAGCGAGTGTGGAGGAAGTGCTCAAAGCCCTCCGCTTCCAACAATCGCAGCAGCGTGCGGCGACGGGCCGTGTCTTCAATGGGCCAGTTGTTGGCCTGCGGCTCCATGCGTTGCTGCAACCAGCGCTTCTGCTCCGGATGCTGGATGTGCATGTACTCGCAGCCGAGCCGCCCGCAGTAGGTCTGGCGAAGCGTCTCAATAATCTCGCGCAGCGTGGCGACGG